>JADGQO010000198.1 GCA_017881725.1 Fibrobacteria bacterium | reverse complement strand
GGTTCGATCGGATTGAGCAAAACCTGAGGAATAGCACCGCTATTTCGATGGTTTTGCGATTGACGATCGGGCCCAGATGGCCTGCAGATGGGTGGCGAACTGATTCAGTTATTTCTTAACAGGCCCTGAGCTGCACAACACTGAAAGTTTCGAAGTGACAAGCCGTAGCGAAATGGACAATAATATGCTGTTATCCTGGATTCGCTTCGATTAGATTTGAAGCAGGCCGGGGGGTACGGTATTAGGGCAAGTTGCCGACAATCCCGGCTCCAAGACAGATTTCATCGGCCAAGGTTTGACAAGGAAAGTCATATCATGTCACAAACTCCTTCCGGATCTTCCGGCTCCTCTTCTCCCAATGACGGCCCCGTCCGGCCCGGAACCAAAATTCTGATCGTCGAGGACAATCCGTCTTTTCGCAAAATGGTGAAAACCGTTTTGGAAGATGAGGGTTTCCTGGTAATAGAAGCTGAAGATCCGTCCGAGACCGCAAACCTGGCCAAGACGCACCAGCCCAACCTCATCTTGATGGATGTGGTCCTCGGCGTGGTCAGCGGCATCGAACTGACCCAGAAATTAAAAGCCCAACCTTATACCAGCACCATTCCCGTCGTCCTTTTATCCGGCGCCCAAACCGACGAGGAGTTCCAACTGCAGGGTTTCGAGGAAGGGGCCGATGATTATATCCTCAAGCCCATCTCCAATGAGTTGCTGGTGGCCAAGGTCAAGGCCGTGCTTCGCCGTTACGCTTCGGCGGAGGAGTTGGCCGATGTCCTGCAAGCCGAGGGCTTGGCCCTGGACGTAAAGGCCCGCAAGGTCATGGTTAAAAGCCAGCCGGTGGCGCTGACGCGGAAGGAATTCGATTTACTGACGGCTTTGCTGCGCAAGCGGGGACAAGTGGTCTACACCACCCAACTCTATCATACGGTTTGGGGATACGGCGCTTCCGCGCCCGTGGACTCGCATACGGTGAAGGTCCATGTATCTTCCCTACGCAGCAAGTTAGGTCCGGAACTCGGAAAAAAAATCGTCAACGTGCCCGGGTTAGGCTACCGCTTCGAGAATTGAGGGTAACTCCTCCATGACGTCCATCCCCCGACCCCAAGCGTCCATCCCGCAGGGAACTCGGGATGCCGGGTCCGCCTCCTCATGGGATCATGCCCTGGGTCAATTAGCTTATTTGGCCGGAAAGATCTGCGATTGCCTTTGCGTCGCTATCGTCCGCATGGACGGCCTGCATCCCAAAACTGTCGCGAAATGGTCCCGGGGGACGAAGGCCGGGGCAGGGTCCGCCAACGAATCACCATCCGTTGAAGGCGTCCCGCCGGCTATTCCATCGGAATTCCCCATCAACGATGCGACCGGCCATCGAGTCGGATATTTCCAGCTCTTCTTGCCCTTAGGCCAAACCGTGGATCCCCCAAAGGCCGAACTTATCGCTTCCCTGGCGATACAGGCCTCAGCCTTATTCGAACTTGCGCCCAGGGAATCGGGCGACGTTTTGGAAGAACAGGCGCAGTTCCGCAATTTGCTCGATTTGATTCCCGATGCCGTGGTGCTTTACCGCTCCGGAAAATTAGCGCACGCCAACCCGCCCGCCTTGGAATTGATTGGCCGTCCGAATCTACATGACGCCGTGGGCTTGCCATTGTCCGAATTATTCATTCCCGAAGAAAGGAAAGATGTAGCTGACCGAATGGAGAGTTTGGAACGCAAGGGATTGCCCACTGTGGAACGCGATCTGTTGTTTCACCGCTTCGACGGAGAGACGATGAACCTGCGCGTCTCGTCCATCCCTTTGGTGCTAGGTGGCCAGGCATTTCGTTTGACCGTGCTACGCCCCGATTCGGAAAATTCGCAAGCCAAAGGGGATCTCCGCGACAGCGAAGAACGATTCAAAGCCTTCATGGATCGGAGTCCCATGCTGGCCTTCATGAAGGATGAGCAGAACCGGTATTTTTACAGCAATCGAGCTTGCCGGGAACTGTTTGGAATCGATCCCATTACCGGCAACGCCAATCCCATCAACTTGGGCGCGTCACCTCAATTAGCGGAGAAAATCCAGGCCACGGATAAACAGGTTTTATTCGAGGGCGCATCCCTGGAAAGCATGGTCAAAATACCCACGCCGGATGGAGAGATGCGCTCCTTTTGGTTATGCAAATTCCCCCTCCCGGGTAAGCACGGCAACCGCATCATCGGCGCCTTGGCATTGGACGTGACAGAACGGGAAAGGGCCGAAGCGCGCATTCGCTTGTTCGCCGACATCTTCAGCAATATCCAGGTCGGACTTTTTATCTGGAAATTGGAAAACCTTGAGGATGCTGCGACTTTCAAAATGGTGGCTTGTAATTCCACGGCCATAGAGTTGATCAACTTGCCGGAAAAGGCGGTGTTGGGAAAATCGCTGCGTGACGTTTTCCCCGCTTTTATTTCCACCGGGTTGGCCGAAAAATGGCGCCAGTCCCTGCTTGAGCAAAAGGCGATGGACCTGGGGGAAGTGGCGCATCCCGAATCCCACCAGGGAGGAACGATATTCGCGGCGAAGGTTTTTCCCTTGCCGAACCTGGCCGTCGGCTTCGTCTTTGAAAACGTGACCGAAAACCGGCGCACCCAGGAAATGTTGCGCCAAAGCTTGGAACGCTTCGAACTCATCGCCCAGGCGACGAACGACGCCGTTTGGGAATATAAGCCCATCACCGGAGAAACGTGGTGGAACCAAAGGACGTTCCAATTATTCGGCAAGGATTCGAGTTATGCGCCCAACCTGGAAATCTGGATGGACAAAATCCATCCCGAGGATCGGGAACGCATTTTGGAATCCTTCTGGAAAATTTCGGCCGGGGACGCGGAAACCTGGATTCGCGAATACAGGTTCCAACGTGGAGACGGCGGCTACGCCCATATTTACGAGCGCGGTCATGTGGTCCGCGAATCCGGCGGCGGCCCGGTGCGCATGCTGGCGGCCATGCTGGACATTACCGAAAAAGGCCGAGCTGATTTGGCCTTGAAGGAGAGCGAGGAGCGCTACCGCAAGCTCGTCGAACTTTCCCCGGACGGAATCGTCATTTTTGTAAACGGCGTGGTGGAGTTCATCAATAAATCCTGCCTGGATTTGTACGGCACCGAACGCGCGGAAGACGTGGTCGGAAAATCGGTCCTGGATTTTTTCCATCCGGAATCACGGTCGGCGGTGGTCGAGCGCATTCGTCAATTGGAAATTGGCCACCCGGTCCAACCGATGGAATTGAAGTTCCTCAAGAAGGACGGCAGCGTCATCGATGCCGAAACGCGATCCACGCCTTTCTCGCATCGAGGCCGCAAAGCCGCCATTTCGGTCATCCGGAACATCACCTCGCGTAAACAATCGGAGGCGGCCCTGCGGCTATCCGAGGAAAGATACCGTACGCTGGCGACGGTCTCGCCCGTCGGCCTGTTCCGAACCGATCCCCTGGGCCGCAGCACCTATGTCAACGATCATATGGCGCATATCACGGGACGAAGCAAGGAAGAATTAGAATCACAATCCAACACTGCTTCCGTGCATCCCAAGGACATGGCCTGGGTGCGCGCCGCTTGGCAAACCTCCATGGCGGAAAACAAACTCTTTCACGCCGAATTCCGTTTGGTCCGGAAGGACGGAATCCATGTCTGGGTGCTGTGCAACTCGCAGTCGGAGCGGAATCCCGACGGGAGCATTGCCGGATACGTCGGCACGATTACGGATATCACGGAACGCAAGCACGCGGAAATCCTTTTGGGTTGCCAGCAGCGCACGCTATCCATGGTGGCCTCGTCGCGATCACTTTGCGATATCCTCGGTGATTTGACTTGCCATATCGGGACCCAGACGAAGAACGCTTGGGCATGCTTGTACAATTTGGATGAGGAGGCCGGCCGATTGCGCATGGCCTACTTCGGATCGCTGCCGGCGGAAACTAAGGGAATCATAACGGAAATCCCGCTTGGTCCCGCCGGAGGTCCACCGGGATTGGCGGCCGAGACATTGGAACAGTCGGGTTCGCCGGACCTCGGCTTAAATTCGGACTGGCCCGCAGGCCTCCTGGCGGCGCGCGTAGGGTTACATGCATGTTACGCCAGCCCCATCATCGGATCCAGCAACCGGGTCATGGGCGCGATGGTTTTCTTTTATCCCGGGCCCGGCCCGCTCGACGAATTCGACGCCTGCCTGCTTAAAACCGGGGCCGGCTTGGCCGGTATCGCCATGGAGCGCGCGCGCCAGGAAGAGGCCGGACGGAAAATCCAGGAGCTTTCCGATCAGAACCGCCGCATTCAGGAAGGTAGCCGGTTAAAAAGCGAATTCCTCGCGCGCATGTCGCATGAATTGCGGACGCCGTTGAACGCGATCATCGGATTTTCCCAGCTCCTCCTGGACGGCAAGGTGGGGCCGCTGAATGCCCGGCAAAGCGAGTATCTGGGCGACATTCTGGGCGGTGGCATGCATTTGTTGCGGCTCATCAACGATGTCTTGGACCTGGCGAAAATCGAAGCCGGAAAACTTCAGGCCGTTCCGGAAACCATCCAACTGGCCCAGTCCATCCGCGAGGTTTGCGATATCCTGAGGCCCATGGCCCTGGAAAAAAACCTGTCGATTCAAATCGATACCCAAGGGTCTCCCGAAACCGGTCGGCTGGATCCGCAAAAGCTGAGGCAAATCCTATATAACCTGGTTTCCAACGCCATTAAATTTTCCCATCTGGGAGGCGAAATCAATATTCGCCTGAAGGCAAGCGACGCGGGCGAATTGCGGCTGAGCGTAGAGGATCATGGCATCGGAATCCGCGCGGAGGACATGGGAAAACTTTTCCAACAATTCCAACAATTGGAATCCGGGGCCGACCGCCGGTACTCGGGTTCGGGATTGGGCCTGGTCATCACCCGAAAACTGGTGGAGTTGCACGGAGGAGAAGTCGAAGTCAAAAGTGAACTCGGCAAGGGCAGCACATTTACCGCCGTGTTCCCGCAAAACACATCCTCGGCCTAAATGCCGGTTCGGTTCTCGGTCAATCCAACCGGATATCGGCGCGCACCTTTTCCAGATTTCCCTTTCCAAAATCAAACACCATCAACCAGGTATATCGAGTAAGCGGCACGGCGTTTCCCGAGTCGTTCTTTCCATCCCAGGTGACATAGCCGTAAACTCCGCGGTTCTTGTCCCCGTTCTTGCGCCCCACAATGTTAAAATACCGATCAAATGTCCGCACCAAGCGCAGCGTCGAGTCCAACACGCGCACGTGGGCATGCCAGCAAGCCGGGGAATTCACGGACACGCTCGCGAGGGTACCGGCGGGAATCGAATCACTATTGGAGTAGGCTGCGGGGAGAACTTCCGCGCATGCCGCAGAGTCGAAAGGATACGCGTCGATGACCCAACTGGAATCCAAAATGGGGATTCCGACAAATGATTCATCCGGATTGACGGGATTAACCGAACTTCCGCCACAGGCCCACAGGAGCAAGGCAAGCGCCGATACCGTCGCGATGCGATTCGCGATACGAAACCCGAAGCGTTGTCGACTTGAAGTGTTCACCATAGTCTCTTGAAGTCCTCCGTGGCGCATACAAGTTCATGCGCCATTCCCGGCTCCGTCGCCGAATGGCCCGCATCCGGCACGAAATGCATTTTCGATCCCGGCAGGCTTTGATGCAATTTCCAAGCCGCTTCAGCCACGCAAACAACGTCGTACCGGCCATGCACGATATGCGTGGGCACGCCCGCCAGAGCCGAAGCATGATTGAGAATATACCCTTCCGGCAGGAACAGTTCATGCGCGCAATAATGGCATTCCAATCTCGCCAAGGACAGGGCCAAACCCTCTTCCGCCGAGTCCAGGATCATTTTTGTGTCCGGAATCAATTTGGTAAGGGACGATTCCCAGCGGCTCCAGGATACAGCAGCGCGCAATTGTTCGCTCGGAATGGAAGAAGTCAACATGCGATAATACGCCGAAACCAAATTGCCACGCTCCTGGGGCGGAACCAGATCACGGAAAGCTTCGAAAGGCTCGGGAAAAATTTTAGACGACCCCTCTTGGAATAGCCAACGCACCTCGCTGCGCGTACCCAGGAAAATCCCCCGCAACACCAAGCCCCGTACTTTGTCGCGATGACGGATGGCATATGCCAAAGCCAAGGTCGATCCCCAGCTCCCGCCGAATACCAGCCAAGAGTCCACGCCCAGCTTACGCCGCAGCGCTTCGATGTCGGCGATGAGATGATCCGTGGTATTTTCCTTCAGCTCGGCCCGCGGCCGGCTTTTCCCCGCCCCGCGTTGATCGAACAAAATGATACGGTAGAAATCGGGATCGAAAAACCGGCGATGCTTGGGATTGATGCCCGCGCCCGGCCCTCCATGCAGAAAAACCACGGGTCGCCCGGCGGGATTTCCAACCTCTTCGAAATACAACGAATGAAGGGGGGAAACCTGCAAGTTACCGGCGCGGTACGGTTCTATTTCCGGAAACAGACTTTTCCTTCCCATCACATTTCCTCATTTCCTCATTTACTTACAATCCGTAGGCGAAATTGAACCGCAAACTGCGCCCGCGTTCGATGTCCCGAATATGGTGGGTTCCATCGGGCAGTCCCAGGATTTCCTGGCCCCACACCAGTTCCTTGTACTTCAACCGCAGGTAGCAATTGGATCCCAAGGCATACTGCATTCCCGTTTCCAGCCCCATGCTGTTGTATTCGTATTCGGCGTCGTCCTTCAAGGAAAAGAATTCCAGGTTGAAGCGCACGCCCCCAGTAAAGCAAAGCCGGGAAGTAAAAAAGCCCCGAAGCTCCAGGTAATCCGCGTCCCACTTCAGTTTGGTCCGATCGGAAATTCTCCATTCGACGAAGATGAGCGGGTAAGGTTCGTATTTGTGAAAATATTGTTGCACGTCCAAACCTAAACCCCAATTGAAAGCCGGGCTCACGATGAAGGTTTGCGCATAAATCCATTCCGTGTTGAAATCCGAAAGCGACAAATCGGCCATATCGGAGTTAAGGCCCAAGCCGGCCATGAAAATGGAATTGGTCTTGGGATTGTCCACAATGGTGGCGCCCCCCGCGAGCCAGAATCGTTTCAGAACCCCATCGTTGAGCTTCACTGAATCATACACGATGTCGCGGTTGATAAAAGTCGATTTGTAAGATCCGAAAACCTGATGGGAACCGAGATGCCCGGCAGGAAAGGAAAGTTGCCCGGCAATGCGCCAAAATTGGTTTTGCGCATCGGTTACCGGCGGCCCATCCTTAAAGCGAGGATAGGGCTCGAACTCCAAAAAGGCGACGTCCTGGGCTGGATCGACAATGCCGATGGCGCCGACCGGAAAAAAATTGGCCGATAGGCATGCGAAGAAAATCATTTTCCCTACACCACATGGCAGCGGCGCTTTAGTGATCGCGGTTTTCAAGGTTTTCAAATTCACGGATTTCGATCTTTTTATAAATGGATTATACTGGTAGGGGATGAAAAGTCTTGACGACCAATTGGCATTTTACCGTTCCTATCATACCACGGCCGCATGCCGGGCCACGCATTACCTGGGCGTACCATTGGTGACATTTTCCATTTTGATTCCCATGGATTGGTTTTCTTTGCCCATGGCGGGTTACCTCGTTCCCATGGGTTGGCTTTTTGTCGGAATAACCCTCGGCTATTATTTCCTCTTATCGCCGGCGTTGGCAATGGCGGCGACCGTCTTAATGGTTCCGATTTGCCTGGCCGCGCAATGGTCGTCGTATGTGCCTCGGCAGGAATCGGCCGCACTATTCGCGGCGTCCTTCATCAGCGGGTGGATTTTTCAATTAGTCGGGCACGCGATCGAAGGGAAGCGTCCGGCCTTAATGGATAATTTTTTCCAGGCGGTTTTCACCGCGCCGCTTTTCCTGATGGCCGAAGCGTATGCTTTTTTCGGATGGAAGGGTCCGCTCAGGAAGCCTTAACCAGGGAAACCTCGTGCGACAAAACGCCGGCCAGTGGCTCGCCGGAGTCCTCAGGCCCGGTGGAAGCCGGAGCCTTTTGGAATTTAGTGCCGAAAACGAGATCCCAGAAACGCATGGTAACTCCGTAATTGTATTCCGGAAAATGATGGTGAATACGATGGTAAGCCTTCAAACGGCGAAACCAAACGGAATCGAACTGATAATGATGGTGGGTGTGGTGCACCCAGGAATACCAGACAAAACCTGCCAACCAACCCGATAAAAGTCCGGCGTAAAGCGGGAAACCCAGACGCACTCCAATGACATACCAGGTAGCGAAAACGGTACTGGAGGTGATGAACCAGGGCATGGCGATAAGCAAGGTCGCCTGGGTGTGGTGGAACGCATGGCCTTCCCCGAAAACCCCTTTTTCGTGATGGTATACCCATCGATGGAAAATGTATTCGGTTAATCCCCATAGCTGAAATCCGAAAAACAGACTAGACAGCACCAACCATGGGTGGCCGGATAGCGCCCGCCACGCCCAAATCAGAAAGAAAATTGAGTTGCAACTGTCGGCGAAAAAGGTAAACCAGTAGTTTTTTCGGCCCATCGCAAACTGGGTCAAGAGCCAACTGGGACTTCTGGCATCACCGGCATTTCGTCCAACCATGAAAACTGCCTTTCGCAGGGAATAGACAGTTCAAAAACTAAAAAATGCAGGTTCGAGTAACTAGTAACCGGAAAGATATTCAGATGAAATAAACTCACAATATCCTGAGATTAACCAAAAATTGTGCTCAATCCAAAATTTTCGAAGCGAAAATCAAGCGTGCGTCAAACGGATGTCTATTTCCCGGTCCACGTATTTCCATTCCTCGCTGCGGCGGAGGTGCTCCAAAAGGGTCTCGAAACTGGAAACATCGCGAGGGTGGAATTCAAACCAGGTGAGAAAATCGAAGGGCTCGCCCAAATCACGGCAATGATGTAACTTCCGCGCTACGGCCGGCAACGCCTCCATGCCCGCGCGGATATGCCCCGATTGCTCCTCAAGAATGGTCCGCCTTTCATCTTGGGCCATCGCCCACCACTCCGCGTTCTTACGCAGGGGTATCAAGGCGGCGCAGGTCGCTTCGGGCCGGTTCAGCGCCGGAGAACGCAGCCTCAATTCCGCCCGTTCTTGGTGCGTCACGTAGCGTTCGTGGCTGACTACGCCCCGCAGGGTCCAGAGGGCATCCGAAGGGTTTGCAAGCCCGCTATTATCGACCGCCGCAAGGATGTCAACACGTTCCACACTCGGCAATCCCTCGCCGATCAAAGTTGCGGCCGAGGCCACACTCCAAATCCCCGAGGTCCCACCCACAAAGGCAAAGAAGCGATCCATTTTTCCCCACAATTATTAACGTCGATGATGACTGGACTCGGCCGACAGACGGACCACACACCCGCCTGTCCGCCGATTGGGCCGAAACGCCGCACTATCAGCGCATTACGCGCTTTTGCAGCCGCCCAACCCCTTGCATTCGTTTTTGCCTTTGCACTCATGGGCCTTGCCGGCATTCGACATGGGGACGCCGGCGGTTTTTGCGCGCTTCTTCAATTCTTTTCCGGAGGTTTTGCAACCGCCCATACCCTTGCAGTCATTCTTGCCTTTGCAGTCGTGTTTGGCGGACGTGGCTTTCGCTCCGGTATCGGCAACGGCCGGGGTTCCGACGACCGGGGCTCCGGCACCGGGTGCGGGCTGGGACATGGACGGATTTTCTTTTTTGCCCGGGGCATCATCGGCGTAGGCGGGGCAAGTCAAAAATCCGGCGGCAATGCCGGCCAACGCGAGTTGAGTTAAGGATTGGCGCTTCATGTATAGACTCCCGTGTTCGGAGGGTAGTTATTTACCTCTCCACGGGGAATATGTCGGAGTCCGAGGAAAAATGTTACTCGCGGGGGATTGCCGCGATGTTTCAACGATAAATCGCCGTTAAGCTTAACCCATGGCTTGGGCGACGCCGGAGAATCGATCATGCACTCCGGCAAGATAGGCCGATTCGATCACCTTGCGTAAGGTTTCGACGCTGTCCTCCACCTTGCGTAAACGGGTTTCCATGTCCTCCATGGAAACCATTCCCGATGGCGAAGGCATGGCTTGTGCTTCCGGGGCCAGCCTGGTTTTTTTCACCCATTTGCTCAACACGCTTTTGGGGATGCCGAGCTCTCGGGCGGTATGCGTCAAATAGCAACCTTCGTTAACCACTTTAGCGATGGCTTGTTGTTTAAAATCCTTGCTGTAACGAACGCGTATTTTTGACATCTTCGCCTCACTTCCATTCCCGACCGCGCGGTCTATCCCGGTGTGACCTGATTTTTTGCATTTGCTCTCCATCCAAGACGGCTCCCAACTCGACGTCCAGCGAATCGAAAAGTGAATGCGCCCGGGCGCGATGATCGTCCAATTCGGAGGTCAGCTTGGATTTATACTTGGCGAGTATCGGTTCCAGTTTAACGCGTTGATCGGCGTTGGGTTCCGCGACTTGTAGGATGTGCTTTTCCAACATGGCGCCCGGATCGAAGCCCCCATGCGGCCCATGTTCATGGTGTCCATGCCCCATGTGGAATCCGCCATAACCTCCCAGCATCGGACACCGGAGGGTCAGGCCTATTCCACCCGCCAAGCCCAGGACGAAGGTAAAGCCCAAGACGAGATATGATTTCAGTTTAACGTTCATAACATTTCCTCTACGACGCCGGTGGATAAATTTTCCATTTCCTGTTCCAATTTGAAATCAGCCTCATCGGATCGTGGCGAGTAAGCATGGGTGCGCGAATTCATCCACAAAATAATGAGAAAAGAAGCACATGCCCCCACGGCCGTAAAACGATAAAACGCAATCATCAAGTTGCGAAAAAACATTTCGGAAGGCGCGCG
>JADGQO010000197.1 GCA_017881725.1 Fibrobacteria bacterium | reverse complement strand
CTCATGGCACCGTCCTGACTTCGCTGGATGGAATTACTTGGACCTCGCGTAACTCGGGAACAACAAGCACCCTATACTCCATCACCTGGACCGGCATGCAACTGGTGGCGGTTGGTGGTGGCGGCGCCATCCTGACTTCGCTGGATGGAATTACTTGGACATCGCGCAGTTCCGGAACGACAAATGATCTTAACTTCGTCACCTGGACCGGCACGCAATTCGTAGCGCTGGGTGATGAACTTGTTTGGGCCGTCTTGGCTAGCGTGGCTAACGGTGTCATCCTAACCTCGCCGGATGGAATTACTTGGACATCGCGCAACTCAGGAACGGCAGGCACTTTGTACTCCGTCACGTGGACCGGCACCCAACTGGTGGCGGTGGGTGATCAAGGCACCATCCAGACTTCGCCGGATGGAATTACTTGGACATCGCGCGACTCAGGAACGGCAAGCACTTTGCGCTCCGTCACCTGGACAGGGACCCAACTTGTGGCGGTGGGTGATCATGGCAACATCCAGACTTCGCCGGATGGAATTACTTGGACTTCGCATAGTTGGGGGGGGGACGAAAGCTATCTGTACTCCGTCGCCTGGACCGGCACGCAATTCGTGGCGGTTGGCATTGGCGGCAATCTCGTGACCTCTCCGGATGGCATTTCCTGGACCTCGCGTAGCTCGGGAACGACAAACAATCTGTTTTCCGTCACTTCGACCAGCAAGCAACTCGTAGCGGTGGGTGATTATGGTGCCTCCTCACCTCGCCGGACGGCATTGTTTGGACCCCGCGTAGCTCGGGAACTGCAAGCGCTCTGTCCTCCGTCACCTGGACCGGGACACAACTCGTGGCGGTGGGTGGTAATGGCGCTATCTTGACCTCGCCGGACGGCACTACTTGGACCTCGCGTAGCTCGGGAACTGCAAGCGATCTGTGTTCCATCACCTGGACTGGCTCACAACTCCTTACCGTTGGCTTTATTGGCGCGATCCTGACTTCGCCTCAGGATCCTACAAACGGAATCATTTCCCGATCGGGCGATGCCCAGGGTATTTCGCTGCAGTTCACACCCTCTCAGCTCATCGCCAACGTGCCGGAATCTATGCTCGGCCCTGGTATTAAGGCAGCGATTTATACGATGGTTGGAAACAAGGTTGTGGAACTTTATACAAACCAATCCAGCGGTGGAATTTCTGTGCCGATTAACGGGCTTGGAAATGGCGGGTACGTCTTGCAAATACGCAACGCCGAACGGCGAATCGCCAAACCGTTCCGCATCTCAAGGTGAATCCATGAAATGGGTTTTCAATCATTAATGCAAAGGCGAAATAAAAGGGGTGGAGACTCCGATCTACGTACTATGCAGCGAACCTGATGGCCTTGTTCATCACCTTGCTTTTGGCCACCTTCGTAGGCGAAGGCGTCCGCGAGGCTTTCGATCCCAAATCTTTCAGCCGGTTGGAATAAGCGCCGTAAAATTCAGATGATGCACGGATCGACGCGGGCTCAGCGGACTCGGTAGGCGCGGCTGCGGGATGCCCAATTTGAAAACCGGTACGCTCAGGGTCACTACCCATAAAATTTATTTTTGCAGCGAGCATCGGGAATTATCGGGTAAATCGCAAGGAAAAAAAATCCGTCCCCTGGGCCCATCGGTTTTCGGTATCTTTGAGAGCCGGAATCGCAGTCGCATCCAGAGACTGGTAGAATCGATGCAATTAGGCAGGGGGGGATTCGTGGGTAATAATCGGGCAATGGGAAGGAAGCAAGGGACGCGGCTAGGGTTCGCAGCACTTATCGCTTTGCTGTTATTGGCCGTCGACGGCTTCTCTCAGCAGGTCTCGGACTTTAACGCGACGTTTTCATATCTCTGCGATGACAACTATTTCAACAAGGGAGATAGCTTGTTGACTTTCCATACGGTGGGAACCACGCCCTTGCGGATTCGCCGGGTGCGCCCCGCCGGATGGAGCAAAAGCAAACGCCTCCCGGTCCTCATCATGTATTTCGGAGGCGGATGGTCCGGCGATTGCGCGGGGGAATTCAAGTGGATGAAGAATTACTTCGTGGACCAAGGGTTCGTGGTCCTCATCGCCGAGTATCGCCTGGGCGCCCCCATCGAGCAAAAGGCGATACCCGATAGCAAGGCCGCCGTCCGGTGGGTCCGGGCCAACGCCGATACGCTGGGCATCGATCCCCAAAAAATCATCACCTACGGAAGTTCGGCCGGCGGGCACTTGGCCGCGGCCGTGGGCACGGTCAAAGGATACGAGTTGCCGGGCGAGAATCTCGCCATCTCGTCGCGGCCCAATTGCATGATTTCCCTGTGGCCGGTCATGGACTTGACCAAGAGCTTCGGCAACATGACCTCGGTGGATGCGAAGCTGGTTTCGCCCGCCTGGGCGTTGGACGATAGCGTTCCGCCGATTCTGGTCATGACGGGGGGTAACGACCCTTACATAAGCGGAGTCCAGCAATTCAACACCAATGCCGCGGCCTACAAGTTCGAGCATCAATACAAGGAATATCCTAATGCCGGACATGATTTCGGCTTCCGCCCCGTCGGCGCGACCGACAAGGGTAATGCCGGAGAGGATTCCACCATCGCCTGGTCGATGGCGTTCTTGAAACAACACGGATTGACGCCTGCATCGGTTACGGCCCTCCCTCGCGTAATGCAGGATATCCGGACCTTTCCGGAAGGGATGGCTTCGGAAAATCGCATATACTTTACCGTGCAGGGCCGGTTCCTCGGCCCGCTCTCCGGGGTGGCATCGCCTTCGCGGCGTTCCACTGTCGCATACCCCGCGGTGATCGGATCCCCATAAACCCCGATGGGGTTGGATAAATCCAGTCGCTCCCGCGAATCGGATCCGAAAGCGGGTTCGACCCTGCGCCATCACGGGGTGTTGACGTCGGCCTTGTAAAAGGCGGATATGGGCGCTTCCGTCTGACTGCGGGGCATTCAACGGCGCCCCGTCGCGGCCGCGACGGACGCGGTCGCAATTTGATCACGCGCACATCGGCGCTTGATTCTTTCCTGATAAAGCTTTAGTTTATCCGACCGTGGCCTCACGACCCCGTGATCGAGGCCGTGGGAATATTTCATGATGCGCGCGTATTTCTGTTTGCCGGTATTTTTCTGCTTCGCCCCGGCCCAAGCCGGAGAGGCCTTCCCGGCTTTTCCGGCCGTCCCAGTCATAACCTCCTTCTCGGATTCGAATGGAAACATTTCCCCTTCCCGCGCCCGGTCCATCGAGGCTTTGAAACGCGATTCGGAAAAGCGGGCCGTGGACTGCGTGGCCGGGCTGCCCGCCTGGGATACCCTCGGCGAGGAAGGAATCTCGCATCGATTGAGCCTTTGCGCATCGTCGTGGCGGATATCACGCCGCATTGCTGGTCCTTCTGGTCCACCCTCCGCTATTTCATCCTGGAACCCGGCCCCAACGTTCATCGCCCGCGCCTGCTCTTGTCCGGATTGCATTCCATATTCGAGGGCAATGACGATTTATCCGTCACCGCCGCCGGGCATGAATTCGAAATCTGGTCCGCGTTCAGCCGGTGGCGGACAATCCCAGGGATTTTGTGGACGAATGGATCGTCAACTCGTGGAATGCCGTGACGGCTTGGCCGGATGGCCGTGGGTCGGTTCCTTATCGCGCCCTCCATGATCACTTGCACGCACTCGCCGATTCCGGGGAGTTGGGTTTTCAGTTCAAGCCCGCCGGCCCGGGCCCATCGGATTCACTGCGCGTGGATCTCTACGCGGAAAAGGGCGGGGAGTTTTCCTTTCGTCTGGAAAACCCATCGGGATTCTATTCTATCCGCGAGATTAGCGTTACAAAGTGATTCCGTAAATCTTTAATTGAAAGGGCTGCACATTGCCGACTATTGCAATGAAAAAGATCCCACGAATAAAAGAGCGTTGGATTTCATCCATGCCCATTTGGCCGATGCCCAAGCCGTCGCGGATGAACTCGGCGTTCATGTTGAAGATATACTGGGCTTATCCGCCACTGAATGCGCATACGGGACCAGCAATATCGCCACTGTCGCGAAAAAATTTTTCGGGATGCACGCCGGGGCTCCTGGAAATATCGGGACCTACACCACTGCTAAAGGCGCGAAAGTTTCAAAATATTTGGACTTCAAATCCTCGGCCGAATCTTTTGCCGAACGATTCGGCGATTTGGTTTCCGGAAAGCAAGGAGCGTCCGAGTTCGTGGAGGCGCTCATCCCCAAATTCAATACCGCCAACGCCAAAACCAAAGGCAATCCGAGTTTTCGCAAAGACACCCTGAATGGTATCCACGCCATCGCCCACCTTGGTCCTGGCCTGTTTTTTCATTTCCGGTTTCCGATGCGGTGGAGTGCAAATGGAATTCATCTTCACCAATGCCCGCGATCTGATTTCCCTGTTCTAAGCTTGACCCGCTGGCATGCAGCCCGCAATTCGGCCCCGGTTTAACGCCCGGATTTTTTCTGCTTCCGGAAGATGGTTTTTTTGCCCTTGAGGATCGACCGATCAAATCCACCTGGTCCGCGCTGGGCGGGATCGATGGACACTTTTTCCTTTTTCGGTTTGGGCGCTGCGCTCTCGGAGCCTTCGGGCTTTTGATCGTTTGATTTCTGTTCCATCGGATGGCTCGCTTTCTGCAACCCGGTTTGTTTCGGACCGGTTCTTGATGCAATAAAGATACACCTATCCACAGGAACGCAGGAAGAGGCGAATAATCAAATGAATTGGGCGCTTCGGTCTTCCGGTACCGCCATAACCGGCGCAGGCTGCGGGGCCGCATGTTCCTATGTGAAGGCCGCCCGCGCCATCCTGGGGTGAGTTATTGACGCAAGGGTTGCAGAACCTGCAATCCCCGTGGATCGCCATCTCCACGGTGATGGCGTTGTTCATCACCTTGCTTTTGGCCACCTTCGTGGGAGAACGCGTCCGCGAGGCCTTCGATCCCAAATCCTTCAGCCGCCTGGAGTAGCCGCCGGACCAGCCGGATGGCGTGAATCCGGGCCGCCGGATCCAGGGTAACTTCGCGGTTACGCACGCGCCAATCCCCGGCGCGCCATGGAATGGCGGTTCGCGAGGCATTCCACCAATTGCGACAGGAATTGCCGGGCCGTGAATGGCTTGGAGATGAAATTATCCGAATACGCCTCCAGGCCCAGGCGTTCGGCCGTATCGCTGGGATAGCCGGATACGTACAGCACGCGCAGATCGGGACGTTGCCGCCGCAGTTCCACGCCGAGTTCCATGCCGTCCAGGGGACCGGTCAGGATAATGTCGGTGATCAACACGTGGATGGGTCCGCGGTGGTGCAGGGCCAGCTCCAGGGCGGCTTTTCCTTGCGACGCTTCCAGGACAAAATAGCCGTTGTCCTTGAGCATCTTGGCCATGAATTTGCGTGAGAGCGGCTCATCTTCGACCAACAGTAC
Source organism: Fibrobacteria bacterium (assembly GCA_017881725.1). Classification (GTDB taxonomy): domain Bacteria; phylum Fibrobacterota; class Fibrobacteria; order UBA11236; family UBA11236; genus Chersky-265. Next base: position 7,895 of record JADGQO010000197.1, on the reverse strand, counting down.
GGATTGCATTCTTCGCATAAGCACCCCTTCGTGGTTTGAACTTGGCGATGGATGAGTGCGCAAATGCGGTGCCGTATGGGATAAGCTGAAATTCCCAGGTTTGGAGGCCAACCAAAAAGAATTGTTAAGAATTGTCGAGCGACTCTGTCAGGAGTTGGCCCGGATGGATAAGACACCGGAGCCCTTACCGGCGAGATTCTAAGGAGCGTGCAAAACGCCCACCACGCGCGCGTCGGTGCGCACGACTTCGTTTTCGGATACGCCGGGAATTTTTAGCAAAGTCAAAGTGGTTTTCATGACATAGGCGCCCGTTCCCGCCAACGCGCCTTTCACGTCCCGATTATCCCACAGGATGCGCAGTCGACGCGCGCCGTTTTCCGTCTTCTCCAGTTTATCGAATTCGTCCGGCGGCAAAGTCAATCGCAAGCGGTTTACGAATTCTCCGAGATTCGAAAAAACGGACACATCCACTTTAAAGGCCCGCGAGGCTTCCACGAGCACGCCAACGAATCGAGCGGAATCTGCTGGTGTTAAAGGCGCCGCGAGTACCGGCGTTCCGATCGCGCCGGGCCCCTGTGGTTGCAATCCGGGAGTTCCCACCAGGAACCAGTGAGAGACGGAAACCGGCGGCAGGTGTTCGCACGCGTGGGCGACGGCGTTGTGGCCGGTGAGATTCAAAACCGTGGCGATATCCACGTAACCGAATCGCCGGGATAAAACGTCCAGGGGATTGAGCGGATTGGTATAGGTCAAGGCGATGCTGTCCAAGGGAAGATGCTGGAGTTTTCCGTCACCGGGCCAAGGCGTGAGGCTGATCTCCCTTTGGAAAGGCGCGTAAAAATAATCGTCAGTGGGCTGCAAGAAGAACGACTCGTGGTCGGCAACCGAGACGCCGATCGAGGGGCTGACCGAAGTGATCTCAACCCGGCAGGAAGGGCAGGCTTGTCCGGCGGGCAAGGTGAGGCGCGCTTCCAAATCCGAATAATCCGCGTTGACGATCGAAACCTTCCGCCCTGCATGATAGAGAGAAAGTTCGCCTTGTTCCCGGCAGGTCTCCACCGCGCCTTTCGGAACGCTGGATCCGGGCATCCGTTGGATGTTGACGATGTACGGCACCAGCATGTCTTTGGCGACGGGCTGGCCGCCGGTCGTGTCGATATAGGTATTGGCGTAGTTGAGGAGCATCTGGGTCGTGTTCGGCTGCAGGGGCAGGGGCCGGGCGAACAGGAATTGCGCGCTGTCCATTCCGATGCTGGTGAGGTTGGTTTCGCCCAACGATAGCGTCGCGGATTTGGGTTGGGAGGGAAGGAAAATGATATTGCCCAGAACTTGCCGCTTCAGAATTTTTTCCAATTCCAGGCCCGGTTGGTGGATGGCCCAGAAGGCGCTGCGCGGATTGGTGGCCGAATAGCCGCTGACCTTGATGTTGTTCGTCATTGCGACGATGGTGCCCGGCGCCACGGCCAGCGAATGCTCGGTGTCGAAGAATACGGTGAAGGTGGCCGGAACTCCGGAGACGTTGGTGATGAAGTCGTTGATCAGGGCCTCACGTCCGATATCCGGCGTGGAGGGGACGCCGTCCGAAAGGAAGATGAAAAACTGTTGCGACCTGTCCGCGCGGGAATCTTTCAGGGCTTGGCGCGCCGCTTGGAACCCCAAAGTGATATCGGTGCCGTCGCGGGTGTTGGCGCGGCCGATGGCGGAGTTGTTGCGCGAGGCGGGCCGTAAGGTATTGTAAACCAGATTGCCGTTGGAGTCGTGCTTGACCAGGGCTTTCAAGGTATCCAATCCCGTCAGGCCGCCGGGAAAGATTTTATTCAAGGGCGTCAAAGGCACGTAGGCATCGTGCTGGCTGGTATCTCCCGGAAACATGGTTTTGAAGAGCGGGTTGTCGCGATGATCGAACGCCAGGCGGCGGGTGAAAATAACGAGGCCCACTTCCGTGGACGGCGCGGCGAGTTTGATGTCGTCCAGCAGGGACGAGACCACGGCGAAACGGGAGTTATCCGGATCGCTTTCATTCATGCTTCCCGAATTGTCGATGATGAAAACGATGGACGGCGGCGGGCCGGATGGATTGAGTTGCACGGGTTCGTTGCAAAAGGGAATCTTCCCGTCCATCCAAATCACTTCCGGCGGGACGGGGATGGTCCTCCCCGCGAATTTTCCGGGGCAATCCGTGAAGGAAAGACTGCATACGCGGCCGGCGAAACTTGCTCCGCAGGCGATGAGAATCGCTATACCCGAATGCTTCCAATTCACTGAAATCTTCCGCCGAAATATGCGTCAAACCTTGGCCAGAGGCGTTCCAATCTTGGCTTAGAACTTGGCTTAGAATATACCGGGCGGGCCAATCTTCCGCTGGGGAAAATGGCCGTTTGGGGGCCGGAAATCGGGCGGTGTATGCGTTTCCATTTCAATTCGTTCAATCTTTGGGGCGGCGAGGCTCCATAAACCTAATTTTCCTCCGGCCGGATTCCCCCTCCGGTCAATGAGGAACGTACATCCATGGCCCTATCGCATACCGGTTTCCGGATTCTACCCTGGTTCTCCGCCACCAAGCCCGCCAGTAACCTCCAAGTTTCCCCGCAGTTGGCGGATGCGGCGCGGAAAACCGGCGAGCAAGTGATGGGCGAGCTGCAATCGGGTCCGGAAGGATTGACGGTGGCGGAAGCCGCAAGTAGGCTCGCGCGCCTGGGAGCCAACGAGGTCGGCGTGGATAAGCGCGCCGGTTGGCCGTCTTTCCTTTGGCACAGCTTGAAGAATCCGCTGGTGGCGTTGTTGGCGGTGCTTTCCGGATTGTCCTTCGCGACGGGAGACCTGCGCGGCGGCATCGTCATGGTCATGATGATCGTTTTGGGAGTGGCGCTCCGCTTTATCCAGGAATACAAAGCCGATACGGCCGCGGCCAAATTGAAAGCCATGATCAGCGTCACGACTAACGTCATACGCGGCGGCCAAGCCCTGGAAATTCCCTTGCACGAAGTGGTGGAGGGCGACGTCATCCGCTTGGCCGCAGGGGACATCATTCCCGCCGATGCCCGGCTGATCTCGGCGAAGGATTTATTCTTGACGCAGGCGAGCCTCACCGGTGAATCCATGCCGGTGGAGAAATTTTCCGATGTCATGAAGGACGCACGCCTTTCGCCGTTGGAGTATCCCAACCTGTGTTATATGGGAACCAGCGTGGAAAGTGGTTCGGCCACGGCCGTGGTGGTGGCCACGGGAAGCCGTACCTATTTTGGCGGCATGGCCGGGTCCATCCTCGGACAGCCGACGGAGACCAGCTTTGACAAGGGCATGCAACGCTTCACCTTGCTCATGTTGCGCTTCATGCTGGTAATGGCGCCGGCGGTTTTTTTGATCAACGGGTTCACCAAACATGATTGGAAGGCTGCGTTTTTTTTCGCCTTGGCCGTGGCGGTCGGACTGACCCCGGAGATGTTGCCCATGATCGTGTCCGTGTGCCTGGCCAAAGGCGCGTTAGCCATGTCCAAAAAGAAGGTCGTGGTCAAGCGCGTGCATTCCATCCAAAACCTGGGAGCGATGGATATCCTGTGCACGGATAAAACCGGCACCTTGACCCAGGACCACATCATCCTCAAGCGTCACTGTGATGTTACGGGGAAGGAGGATAAGGAAGTGCTGTTCCTGTCCTACCTGTGCAGCCATTTCCAGACCGGTTTGCGCAACCTTTTGGATCGCGCTATCCTCGATGGCAGCGAGGAACTCAAGGATCGCCCCATCGAAAAATATCGTAAGCTGGATGAAATTCCCTTCGACTTTTCGCGTAAGATGATGTCCGTGGTGGTGGAGTCTCCGGAAGGGGATCACTTGCTTATCACCAAGGGCGCGCCGGAATCGATATTCCCCAAATGCAAGCAATTTGAGTTGGATGGCCATCTGGAACCGATGACTCCCTTGCTGGAGTCCGAAGTGCGCGGTGAATATGAGTTGCTCAGCGCCGAGGGTTTTCGGGTCTTGGCGTTGGCTTATCGCAAGCCGGACAAGCGGGCCGCTTACGGCCGCGAGGATGAAACCGATTTGATCCTGCGCGGATACCTGGCCTTTCTGGATCCGCCCAAGGAGTCGGCCGCCCCGGCCATCGTGGCTTTGGGGCGGAGCGGAATCACGGTGAAAATCCTGACGGGCGACAATGAGCTGGTCAGCCGCAAGGTGTGCAAGGACGTGGGCATGGATCCGGGTAACATCCTGCTCGGTCCCGACGTGGAAAAAATGTCGGACGCGGAATTGGGGCTGGCGGCGGAAGCGGCCACGGTGATGGCGAGATTGTCGCCCTCCCACAAGCAACGCGTCATCCAATCGCTGCAAGGCCGGGGGCACGTGGTGGGCTTCATGGGCGACGGCATCAATGACGCCCCCGCGCTGAAGCACGCGGACGTGGGCATTTCCGTGGACACGGCCGTGGACATCGCCAAGGAATCGGCCGACATGATCCTGCTGGAGAAAAGCCTGTTGGTTTTGGAAGAGGGCGTGCGGGAAGGACGCAAGGTTTTCGCGAACATCCTCAAATACGTGCGCATGGGCGCCAGCTCGAATTTCGGCAATATGTTCAGCGTGATCGGGGCGAGCGCGTTCCTCCCGTACGTGCCCATGCTGCCCATCCAGGTATTGGCCAACAACCTCCTGTATGATTTTTCCCAGGTGCCCATTCCCAGCGACAACGTGGACGCGGAATTAATCGCCCAACCGCGGCCGTGGGCAATGGGTGAGATCAAGAAATTCATCCTGTTCATGGGGCCTATCAGTTCCATTTTCGATTACTCGACCTATTTCGTCATGCTGTATGTTTTCAAATGCTGGGATCCGAGTCGCGCGGCGCTTTTCCATACGGGCTGGTTCGTGGAATCGCTCATGACCCAAACGGTTATCATCCACGTCATCCGCACCAACCGACTGCCCTTTTTCCAAAGCCATGCCAGCCGTCCCATCCTGTTTACGGGCCTGTTCATCATGGCGGTGGGAGCAGCGCTGCCCTATACGCCCATGGCGACCTGGCTCGGCTTCGAACCGTTGCCGCTCGCCTATTGGCCCATACTGGCCGTGACCCTGGTCTGTTATGTCACCCTCACGCAGATCGTGAAAACCTACCTGCTCCGGAAGAAGTGGATTTAGCGCGACGAGTAGTCAAAGGAATCTACGTGGGCGCTACAACAGCCGGCTGGGCCAAGGAAATGGAAACCATCGCCCCGGCGCGGACGATTAGTAAATTAGCCGCATGGGTTCGCCATCGACACCGCTTCTGGAAGTCCAGGATCTCTCCATCGGTTTCGAGAGCGAAACCGGCACGGTCGCCATCACCGATCGCGTGAGTTTCCGGATCAATGCCGGCGAGGCATACGGCCTGGTCGGCGAGTCCGGCTGCGGAAAATCCGTCACCTGCCTGGCCCTGCTCAAATTACTGCCCAATCCGGGTGGAAAAATCCTCTCTGGAAAAATCCTGTTCCGCGGACGGGATATCCTGTCCATGCCGCCCCAGGAACTACGGGCTTTGCGCGGCGGGGACATCGCCATGATCTTCCAGGAGCCGGGCGCGGCCTTGAATCCCCTGTGGCCCATCCGCAAGCAATTGTTGGAGCCGTTCCGTTACCATGAATTTTCCGGCGATCCGGAGCGGCGTATCCTGACGTTGTTGGAACGGGTGGGGATTCCCGATCCTCCCCGCGTGTTGGATGCCTATCCGCATCAATTGTCCGGCGGCATGCTGCAACGCGTGATGATCGCCATGGCGTTGGCCTTGAATCCCAAACTGTTGATTGCCGACGAGCCGACCACGGCCCTGGACGTGACCGTGCAGGCCCAAATCATGGAGCTGATCGGCGAGCTCCGGCGCGAGTTCGGCGCTGCCGTGCTGATGATCACACATAACCTGAACCTGGTGGCCCAATACGCCGATCGGGTCGGCGTGATGTACGCGGGCCGTGTGGTGGAAGAAGGTTCGGTGGGGGATGTCCTGGATGCCCCTGCGCACCCTTACTCCCAGGGATTGTTGGCCGCCTTGCCCAGGCTGACCGGAGGGCGCCAGGCTCCGCGTCCCATCCCGGGTCAAGTGCCCCGGCCATCCGACTATGTTTCCGGCTGCCGTTTCCGCGATCGCTGCGCGCACGCCTTCGCGCCTTGCGGCGAGCAGCCCCCTTCCCGGGAAATCTCCACCGGGCATAGCGTGGCCTGTTTCCTCGGCATGGAAAAGGCGGTGGCCTGATGGATACGGCGCTGCCGCAACTCGCGGGGCCGGACCCGCATTCCCCGCCAGGTAACCCATCGGTTACGGTGGCGCCGCCGCTCATCCAAGCCGAAAACCTGAAGACTTTTTTCCCCGTTACGGGCGGAGTTTTCCGCAAGACCGTGGGCCATGTCAAAGCCGTGAACGGAGTCAGCTTGGAAATCGGGGCCGGGGAAGTGGTTTCCGTGGTGGGTGAATCCGGCTGCGGCAAAAGCACCTTGGGCTATTCCCTGCTGGGCCTGACCTTACCGACTGCGGGCATTTTGCGCCTCAACGGGCAAGCCTTGGACATTACGCGGACCTCCAGTTGGACGCCCTACCGCAAGGATTTTCAAATCGTTTTCCAGGATCCGTACACGTCCTTGAACCCCCGCCATACCGTCCTGGAAATCCTGTCGGGACCGATGCGGGCCCATGGCCTGGTGGACGCCCGCCACGCCCGCGATGCCGTCGCCGCGCTGCTCGCGAAGGTGGGTCTCCCCCCCGATTACATGCACCGTTTTCCGCATGCCTTTTCGGGCGGACAACGCCAACGCCTGGGCATCGCCCGGGCCTTGGGGCTCAAACCGAAACTGATCGTGTGCGACGAAGTGGTCGCCGCCCTGGACGTGTCCGTGCAGGCGCAAATCGTGCAATTGTTGATGGAGTTGCGCGCAGAGCTGGGGCTGTCGCTGCTTTTCATCTCGCATGACCTGTCGCTGGTCAAATCCATCAGCGATAAGGTCCTGGTGATGTACCTGGGGAAAATCGTCGAAGCTGCGGAAGCGCAAGCCCTGTTCGTCGCGCCGCGCCACCCGTATTCGGCCGCGCTGTTGGAATCCATTCCCACGCTCGACCGCGCGCGCAAGCCCAAATTGCTCGGCGGGGAGATTCCTTCCCCGGTCGACCTGCCTCCCGGCTGCGCCTTCGCGGGACGCTGCCCGTCTGCCCAGATCCGCTGTCGCGAGGAAACTCCGGTGTTACGTAGCTTGAATGTTACCCAAGCGGCCTGCCATTATCCGCTCGCCGACGCCGCCGAATTGAATTTAAGCGGGCCTACCCGGGTTTAATCGCCAGCGAAACTCCGGCCCCCTTCCCGACAGGGCGGGGTCCCATTCCCTTGGGGCCCGCACCCCCAAGTTCCGTCCGCCGGTTACTTGTACTCTTGCAGGGCGTCCTTGTTCAGAACGGTGATTTCCACGCGGCGATTGATCTGCCGCCCGTCGGCGGTTTTATTGCTGGCCTTCGGCTGGGTCAGGCCGTAACCGCGCGCGGTAAGGTGACCGTTTAATTCCGTGTAGGCTGCCGTCATGTACAAGCGAACCGCGTCAGCCCGATCCTGGCTCAACTTGAGATTGGCCGCCGCGCCACCGACATTGTCCGTGTGCCCGCCGATTTCCATTTGCAGTTTGGGGTACTTGCTTAACATTTTGCCGACCAAGTTTAAATAAGGTTTGGAGTTGATGGAAATCACCGCTCGGCCGGTTTCAAAGTACAGCGCTTCCATGTTCAACACGCCGGTTTTCAGGAATTCTTTCTCCCAGTCGCTGCGATGCGATTGTTCATCCAACAGGCGACGGTTGGCGTCGGCTAGGGCGATGGAATCCAGCTTGGCCTTGGCGGCCAGGGAATCTGCGAGTTTGCGGGCTGCGTTCGCTTCACCGGCGCGCAT
>JADGQO010000027.1 GCA_017881725.1 Fibrobacteria bacterium | reverse complement strand
TGGGCCTGGGCTTCGCCGTCGAAGGCGGGTATATCGATTTGGCCTTGCGTGGGCTGGACAATCCGGCGGAGGCGTTCAATTTTGAGGGCGGCTATCTGGTGGGCGGGCCCCTGGTGCGCTTCGGGAGCAATCGACCGCTTTCGCTCAACTTGGAATTCCTGAACGGCGCGTCCAATCATCCCTCCATCGGGTGGATCAGCAAGGCGCGCGTGGCCCTGGAAGGCAACGTGGGACATGGTTGGCTTCTGGGCGCGCATGTAGGCGCGGTGTTTTATGATTTGCATTTCCAGGACGGTCTCATCCAAAGGAACGGGGATTTCAATCGAGACCTGTCCTTGGTGATGGGGCTCGATTCCGGTTGGGAGTTTTGACGTTTCCCACCCACCCCTCCCCGCAACCCCCGCCCCCACGCGCACTTGGGATCCTCATTACCTTACACCGACCGCAAGTCAAGGAAATCTTAAGCTCCCTCAAACCCTCCATCGCTTTTCTAGGCATTGCAGTCTCTTTGAGCAGCTTGGGTTTTTACAAGCTAAGTGATTGATTTAAAACTGGATCACGCAAAATGGCCGGGGATACAATTGGCATTGCCTATTCACAAGAAGCCTTGCCTAATGACAAGAACCGGAGACTATGCTCAAGCGCCCATCAAATCCTGATTTCAATGACAACGCCCCATCCGAAAGGCCCGTCGGCCGGAACCATGGAGCGTCGGACTGGACCAGCGGCTCGGCCGCGTCGGACCCAACGACCCCGGCTTTCACTTCCTTGCGTCACATCTTGACGGCCCGCGAATGGCCCGAGGCGGGTGCGCTCCCGGAAACGGAGTTGTTGGCCTTATTGAATGAAATCGAATTCGAACTTCTGCAACACGCCATCCAAGTGGACTTTCTCGATCGGCTGCCCGCCCGCGTCGCGTATCGCGGCATCGTGCAAATGCTGGACTCGCCCATCGACATGGAGTCGCCGTTGAAAAACGGTTTCGCCGTGCAACATCTGGACGGTTGCGACAGCGCCTGCGAATCGTGCTTTCAACTCGAGTATTGCTCCGTAGCGCGCGAGATACTGGGACGCGAGTGGAAGGTGGCCGTGGAACTGGCCGGCACCAATCCCTCGTGGTCGGCCTTGTTCGCGCATGAAGAGGACGACTAGCCGTGGTCGAGGTCAATTCAGCCGAAGAACATTAACCCGTGCAGCGGAATCCAAGCCTCCGACCCCAAAACCGGGCGCTTGGAAACGGGCCTTCTCCCATCGGGGAAGGCCTTTTTCAAACGGGCCTACTTTACGCATCCAGCGACTTGCGGATTTTATCGAATAGGCTTTGTAGGGCCTGGGGCCGATGATTCGCGCGGGCGCCGTACTTCTGTCTGGAGAAAGCGGCCAAGAGTCCCGAGGCGGGAATGGAAGAGACCTCGAAGCCCAGTATTCTCCGGGTCCCCGCTTCCACGGCCAAGGAAGTGCGATTCTGCGTTGCGAGACCCCAGAGCTGAGGAGCTTGGCCACCTCGGGATTGGTCCTGCGTTTGTTTTGCAAGTAGGCAGCCTGAAAGGTGGCGGCGGAAAAGGGCCGCTTACAGCCAAGGCACACCCACCGTTGGATGACTTTGGCATCGGAGGCGCGGTAGAAAGTGCCGTGTTTGCGCGGTTCTGGGGAGGTACACTGGGGATTGGGGCAGCACGGGACCATGAGCAGGACCCAAGGTAGCGGCTAGCCGTCCGGTTGGCTGAGACAGTCATCACAGGATTGCGCCCACAATAAGGTAGGCCAGTTTTGACGATCCCCCCGGCTTTTTTACCTTTTACCCCTTGGTCCAAAGCTGATATCCGTACTTGCGGAGGGGCGGACCGGAGTGCGAAGCGAACATGCCGAATCGAGTGGTGGTAGGCGCCCAATGGGGCGATGAGGGCAAAGCCAAAATCGTGGACTTCCTGACCGAGGAGGCCGATTGGGTGATCCGTTTCCAGGGCGGGGCCAATGCGGGCCATACCGTCGAGGTCGGCGATCAGAAATTCATCTTCCATTTGATTCCCGCCGGCATCATGCATCCGGGCAAGCAATGCGTCATCGGCAACGGCGTGGTTTTGGATCCGGCGCAGCTCCTGCACGAAATCGAGGAAGTGCGTTCCAAGGGCATAAATATCGACGGCCGCCTGTGGATCGCCGATAACGCGCAAGTGGTTTTGCCTTATCACAAAGTTCTGGATCAACTCAAGGAAAAAGCTGCGGGGAAAAGCGCCATCGGCACCACCGGGCGCGGCATCGGACCGGCCTATTACGACAAGGTCAACCGCAGCGGCATCCGCGTGGGCGACCTCTTGGAAGAGGCTTCGCTTAAGGAAAAAATCAGCCGTCAGGTGGCGGCGCATAACGAAGTGATCCAAAAGATGTATGGCGGCGAACCGCTTTCCGCCTCGGACATTTACGACGAATACCTCGCCTTGGGCCGACGCCTGGCGCCTTACGTGACCGATACCGTCGCGCTCGTGAACTCCGCCGTCAAGCAAGGCAAGCGCCTCATCTTCGAGGGCGCGCAGGGCACGGTCCTCGACGTCGATCACGGCACCTATCCGTTCGTCACTTCGTCCAACACCGTCGCGGCCGCCGCGTGCGTGGGCTCGGGCGTGGGACCCACGGTCATTAACCAGGTCATCGGCGTGGTCAAAGCATATACGACGCGCGTGGGCAACGGCCCTTTCCCGACGGAAATCACCGGCGACATCGGCAAGGAATTGCGCCGCATCGGTCATGAATACGGAGCCACCACCGGCCGCGAAAGGCGCTGTGGTTGGTTCGACGCCGTGCTCGTGCGCCGCGCGGCCATCGTCAACGGACTCACCCATCTGGCTATCACCAAAATGGACGTCATGGACGACTTCGACGCCATCCAGGTGTGCACGCATTACGAATTCAAGAGCAAGCGCATGGATCAATTCCCGTCGCAAATCTCCACCTTGGAACACGTGCAGCCCATTTATGAAACCTTGCAAGGCTGGAAAGCCCCAACCGTGGAAATCACCCGTTGGGAAGATTTGCCCAAGCTGGCGCAAGCCTACTTGAACCGCCTGGCGGAATTGTTGGAAGTTCCCATCGGCCTGATTTCCTTGGGCCCCAAACGGCATCAGACCATTCACTTGGATATGTGACGTGCGCGGATCGACGCGGGCTTCGCGGCCCCGGTAGGCGCGGCTTCGAAGGCGGATTTGCGTTTTGCGATTACCACTTTGATTCTGGATTTAAACCTTTACCCGTAACGGAGCCAGCATGGGTCTTAAGAACGAACTGCTTAGAGGCGTCGACCTCTTCTCCGCCCTGGACGACACGCAGCTCGACGTGATGGCCGCGATGGTCATCGAGAAGTCCTTCCGCAAGGGCGAGATCATCCTGCACGAGGACGACGATTCGAGCCAAAGCCTGTTCATCATCGCCAAGGGCGAGGTCAAGGTGGTGTTGACCGCCGAGGACGGGCGCGAAGCGATTTTGGCTTCGCTCAAGGAAGGCGAGTTCTTCGGGGAGATGTCGCTTCTGGACGGCGAGCCCCGGTCGGCCACGGTGCGGGCGGTGGAAGACTCCCGCCTCCTGACCATCCGCCGCGAGGAGTTCCTGAACGTCATGCGCAAGCAGCCGGATTTGTCCCTGACCTTGCTCGGGGAGATGTCGCGCCGCCTGCGCAAGTCCAACCGCCAGATTTCCTCGCTGGCCCTCATGCGCGTGTACGGCCGCGTGGCCGCGACCCTGTTGCAATTGATGGAAGAGCGGGGCATCCGCACCAAGACCAAGGACGGGAAGTCCATCATCATCGTCAAGGACAAGCCCACCCAGCAATTCATCGCGGATATGTCCGGCACCACGCGCGAAACCGTTTCCCGGGTGCTGAATTTCTTCCAGAAAAAAGGGTATATTGTGCTGGACGGCAAGGACTTGCTGATCCTCCATGAGGAAGAACTCAAAACCTGAGAGGAAGACTCGTTCGGTGCTGGCCCGTTTCTTCTCCAAGCCCTTTTTCGTCGCCCTGCTGCTCTGGTTCCTGATCGGAATCGTTTTTTATTTTCTCGCCAATCTGCTCATCATGCCCTATGTGGCGGGGAAGTTCATCGGCAAGGTGAAGGTACCGGCGCTCGGTGGCTTGCCGCCGGAAAAAGCCAGGGATTTACTGCGACAAGGCGGCCTCTTGTATATGCTCGATTCCACCGGTGATTACAGCGTCGACGTGCCCGCGGGCCGCGTGCTGAGCCAATACCCGGAAAAAGGCACGGAAGTCAAACAAGGCCGTCGCATTTGGGTGCGCATCAGCAAGGGATTCAAAAGTGTGGAGCTGCCCGCCCTGCGTGGCCTCTCGCTGCGCCAGGCGGAAATCACCCTGGAGCAACTTGGCTTGCGCCTGGGCCGTGTGCGCGAGGTGCAAAATCCGGCGCTTCCCGCCGGAGCCGTGATCGGAACCACCCCCCGGGCCGGATCCACTTTGGAAAAAAACCGCGCGGTGGAAATCGAATTGAGCCTGGGCAAGGATCAGGCGCCTTCCAACATGCCGACCCTGACCGGTTTGTCCTTGAGCGAGGCCAAAGCGCAAATCGAACATTTGGGCCTGAAGGTGGGCAAGATCATCTCCAAGAAGGATGCGAAAAGCCTGCCCGGTACCGTCCTCACCCAAAGCCCCGCCTCCGGACAGCCCTACCTGGGCCGCAGCGTCGACCTGACGGTGTCGAAGTAATCCATGCGCGGCGCGGCAGGCCTTTCCTTGCGTAACGAGCATGTTTCCGTAACGCGCAGGTTACCTGGGGGAATCCCGGTTTGAAGCGCCCGATCGGTATCCCCAAGCCCCGCGCGTCCTTAACGCTGGGCATCCTCGCCCTGGGCATGGCCCTGTCCCTATCCGCCTGCGCGCCGACACGCAAAGCGCCGCCGCCGGACAAAGAAGCCGTCAAGCAGCAGGAATTGCATATCGAGCAGCGGGCCTTCATCGCCCATGAATTCTTCCTACGCGCGCGCCAGCAGGAGATGGAAGGCAACGACGCCGTCGCCCTCTCCTATTTCCAAATCGCCTATGAATACGATCCGGAAAGCCGCGATTTGTGCTTCCTGCTCACCGACAAGTTGAAGACCATGGGCCGTATTGACTCGGCCCTGGTGACGGGTTTGAAGTGCCTGGAATTGAAGGGCGGGCCCAGCTCGCATGACTATCAAACCGTGGCGGAAATCGAATTACGCAAGGGCGATATCCAAAACGCATTGTCGTTTTACAACAAGGCCATGGACTTGGACGGCGACGACAAGGATTTGCTCTATACCCTGGCGACGCTGTACGAAAGCCTCAAGGACCTTCCGCGCCACATCGCGGTCATGGAAAAATTGCTCCCCAAAATCGACTATCCCTTGCGTCTGGTGGAAAAGCTGGCGCAGAATTACCGACTGCTCGGCAAGGTGGACGCGCAAGCCAAACTGTACCAAACCGCATGGGACCGGACCGGCAACGCCGCTTTCGGCGAGAAGCTCGCGTCCTTCTACGAGGACCAGGAGATGTTCGCGAGTCTTTTGGACGTGTTGCGCAAGCTCGCCAAGGACTATCCCGACAACCTCCAATACCGTTTGCAGAAAGCCCGGGCCTTTATCCTTGCGGACCAGCCGGATTCCGCCATCACGGCCTACGAGGAGTTGATCAAGCAAAGCCCCGAGGAACGGGAATTCCTTTCCCCCTATGCGACCTTGCTGTACGAAAAACGCCGCTTCGCCGAGGCCAAGCAGCTTTTCCAAAAGCTGTCCAAGGGCCAGCCGGATAATCCTGTCTATCATTTCTTCATCGGATCCACCGCCATGGAGTTGAAGGAAAAGGCCTTGACGGAGTCGGAGCTTAAAAAAGCCATCGACCTGGATGGCAAGGTGCCGGAGTATTGGGCCAAACTGGCGTCCTATTATATCCGCGAGGGCCAGGAGCAAAAGGCCTTGGACCTGCTCGCGAAAACCGGGGAAGGCAAGGATTGGTACGCCGATTATATCAAAGGCATCGTGTACACCCAGGTCGGAAAAAAACTGGAAGCCGACTTACGCTCCGCCGCCGACGGCAAGTCCCCCGCCGGTCCGAATCCGGATACCGTACTGTTGGCCAAGGCCAGGGGATTCCGTCTGCAAGGCGTGGAGTTCTACCGGAAAGCCCTGGAGCTGGAAGGGAACAACCGCCGGGTCCTGTTCGAATTGGGCATCGCGCAAGAGCAGTTGGGCGATCGATCCGCCTCCATCGAAACCATGAAGCGCCTGGTCAAGCTGGATTCCAGCGACGCTACCATTCTGAATTACCTGGGCTACCAATTGGTGGAAGAGGAAAAAGAGTTGGACCTGGCCGCGAGCCTCATCGGCCGCGCCTTGCAAATGGAGCCGGAGAACGGGGCCTTCCTGGATTCCAAAGGTTGGATGTATTACAAGAAAAAAGATTTCCCGCAGGCGCGCAAGTTCATCGAGCAGGCCTTGCAGCGCATGCCGCAGGACACGACCATCCTGGAGCATTATGCCTTGATCCTCGAAAAGCTGGGGCAAACCCAGGCCGCGCAGGAAAAATGGCGCCTCATCCTGAAGCTCGATCCGGATCATGCGCTGGCGCACCGCAAGGTGAATTGACCGGATGGGCTTCGCTTCGCCCTTCATGAGGGTGTTGGAAAAGTCCGCACGGGGATTTGTTAAACACCCCGTCAGACGGGCCCGCGCCGCCGGCTTTTACTTTTCCAATTCTCTTGGCTTTCCCATCCTCCCTTGCCTTTCCACTTTGCTTTTCCTTTCCACCGTTGTCTTTTTTTCCGGCTGCGCCGTCGCGCCCCATTACGTTCCCGGCGAAGCGGCCCTGCATGGGGTAACTCCTGTGTTACCCAAGACGCCGGACTCCCTGCGGGCGGAATTGGAACTCGTGGCTTTCGATCATGGGCGCAAATCCTCGGTCGCGGCGGTGCTCGCGGCGGACCCGGGACGTCGGTACAAATTGGATTTGTTCGGGCTGCCCGGGATGGTGGCGGCCAGTTTTTATTGGCTGCCGGAGACGTGGACTTTGGCCTTGTTCGATCGGTCGGCCTATGCCGAAGGCGCGGGCGAGCATGTCGAATTCGGAAACCTGGGAATTCATGAAGTCTCGGTCCATGACGTCTTTTCCGCTTTGTGGGGCGGCTTTTTCCCGGGGTTGGGCGCGGCGGCGGCGGGATTGCCTCCGGCCTGGCGGCGCGTCGGGGTCGCGGGGTTGCAATACTCCGCGAACGGCCAAACCTGGACGGCCGAATTGGATCCGGCCACAGGACAAGTACGGTCGGTCTGCCGCGAGGACTCGGCTTTCCGGGCGGAATATTTGGAATATTCCTTACGCGCGGGGCGGCCCGTGCCCACCCGCATCCGGATTTTTTCCCGCACTGGGCCCCTGCTGGAGATCCGCGTCAAATCCCTGGAAGACAATCCCCATTGGCGGCGCAACCCGTTTTTCCTGAAGGTGCCGGCAGGTTTTCGCAAGCTGGAGCGCGGCGATTCGGAGCGCTTCGAGTAGGTCTGGGACGGGGCCGGTCGAAGCCTAGTTTGTAATTTTGAACAACGTGTTGAAAAAATCCCCGCGCGGCCAAAGGCCCTGCGAGCGGGGTCGCGCCGGTTTAAGGCGTGGCGGTTTGCGACGGGTAAAAAGGCGGATGCATGGCGGAGAGAGTGACGGATTGGGTGGATTCAGCGCGGTTGGCTGTACGAGGGCGAAAATTCCGGAGGCCCCTATATCTTTTTCTCTGCGCCGTGTTGGGCGTGGCCTGCTTGATTTTGCCCGACCGAGCTTACGCCGGGAAAGCCCGCGCGCCGTTGTTCAAAAGCGCAGCCGCCTCCGGCAGCCCCGATACCTTGGAGGTTTTTTGCCTGTACGTGGAGTTCAAAGCCGAAGACCCGGATGAGCCGACCACCACGGGCCTTGGCACTTTTGGATCGGCGGGCTCTGGATCGGCCGATCCGGATCATGCTCAAAGCTACACCTTGGATCCCAACGGCTCGCTGCGCCGCTATCGATATTATCTGGAAAAGCATTTCGATTTCGCGCGCAATTATTTCGAGAAGGTGAGCGGCGGCCGGGTCACGATCAAGCCCAGGATTTTCCCGCCCCCGGATTCCAAAGGGTTGATCATTCCCTATCAACTTGCGCAACACATGAAGGCCTATAATCCTTCCGAGCTGGATAAAGCCGCCAAGCAAAAGACCAGCGACTTCAACGCCGAACGCGCCCAGAGCCTGATGTCCTTCGTCTACGAAACTGCGGTGTTGGCGGACAAAATGGATTCCGCCAACAACCCCTTCAAGATAGTCGCCGCCGAGAATAAGGCCGATTCCCTGGCCAGCAACACCAAGACACACCGGTGTTACCTCCTGTTCCATGCGGGCCATTCGCGTCTTTTGGATGGTGGACAACTGGGCGCCTTGGGCGCCAACACGCCCAATGATTTCACGGACTTTTTCGTCACGCAGGATTTGTTCCATGCCTTCGATTCCGCCACCACCACGGGCAAGGCCGGCGGTCCGCCCGATAAGGACAAGCGCAAGGCCAATCTGGGCGTCAAACTTTCCACGGGCGATACGCTCAAGGACGTGATGATGCTCTCCGAGGCGGCCAGCCAGGAAAAGGTGAACTGGGGCATCAACGGCATCCTGGTCAACCAACTCGCGCGGCAAATGGGCATGCCGGACATGTTCGACGTGAACCAGGGCATTTCCGAGCTCGGATCGTTCTGCCTCATGGACTATGCGGGCTACAATACGATGAACGGCTTCCTGCCCGTCTATCCTTCGGCCTGGGTGCGCGCCTATATGGGTTGGGACGATCCGGTCACGGCCAGGCCCTCCGGCGGCCCCTTCAGCGAGTATAAGATTTTCACGCCCACCTCGCCGCATGACGCGTCCCACACCACGCTCGTCAAGGTGCCGCTCAACGATCGCGAATACCTGCTGGTGGAAAACCGCCAACGCGCGGCCGCCGACAGTACGATCACCATCACCTTCAGTAAAGCCCAGGACGTGGGCGATAAAACCTTCGGCAAGGACGGCTCCATCACGGTGCCGTTCGCGAAGGCGGATTCGATTTTCCTCGATTCCATCTGCGACGACAAGGGAAGGAATTGCAAGGTAAACACTCGCAAGCCCGAAGGCGTGATCACGGGTTCCAGCAGTTACGATTTGGGCCTGCCGGGTTCGGGCCTATTGGTTTGGCACGTGAACGAATGGTTCATTTCCGAGTTCCTCAAAGTCGGGGCCGTAAACGCCTACTTGGGCGACACCTTGCGCAGCCAATACAAGGGCGTGGAGTTGGTCGAGGCGGACGGATCGCTCAGCCTGGGCAAGGCCTTCAAGGATCAGTTGGGCCAGGCCGCAGCCGACTATGGATCGGGATCGGACATGCTCCCGCACTTGAGCCGCCGCCGGAAGGATCCTCCGAAAGACACCACCTGGGCCGACCCGACCACCTTGGACGAAATCGGTCCCTACGGACAAGCCAATACCAATGCCTGGAACGATGGCCGCACGCATATCCGCCTGGTGTCGCCCGTGCCGGACAAGCCCCTTTTGGAAAAAGGTATGAGCGGCTTCAGCGGCGATTCGATTTTCAATATCCGCGATTCGGCCCTCTCCCTGCGCGTCTACTGGCCCAACGATAATACCGTGCAGTCGGCCGCCAATTCCGCCTGGCCGGCCAAGGTCGATCCCTCTGCGTCAGAGCAAAGCCTGATCGTGCTCAAACAGCCGTCCGGCGCGGACCCGGCGGGAAAATCCTCCTATGTGGTTTCCCTCAGCGATCGCGGCCTGACGCAGGCTTTCACTCCGGCGGGCCTGCCCGTCAACGCCCCGCTCGACACTTTGCATCCCAAAGCCGGATACGATAGCGTAACCACCCTGTTACCCTCGGGAAAAACCGTCGATGCCGCGCCCGTGCCCGTCGCTTCCCTGGCCGGAAAAATCGGGAAGCCCATCGGGTCCGCCGTCCTGGGCGACACCTTGCTGGCCGCCCTCACGGCCGACGCCTTCCATTGCCTGAGCCTGAGGGCCGCAGGCCTTTCGGCGCAATCGCGCGACTCCTCGGCCGTCGACCTTTTCGTGTCGGCGCATGGACTGTTGGGCCCCGTCGCGGCGGGCGACCGTTTCTGGATCGTGACGCGCGATCATCGGGCCGTGGCCTATGGCCCGGACGCCAAGGCTTTGGACAGCGTGACGCTTCCCGACTTGCCTTATACCGGAATGGCCGCCTATCCCAGTGGAACGGGTGGAGCGAATGGAGCCATTGGAGCTGCGGGATCCGGAAAGCCCTGGAACCTGGCTCTGACGGCCTCCGGGGGCCAGGCCGTCCTCGTCGACGCGGGTAACCGCAGCGCTACCCAATTGGAAAAGCCCTTCGGCGAGGAGGCCATCGGATCGGAAGAGACCTTCACAGTTTCGGCTTCGGATTTCGATCGCGACGGCCATGTGGATTTGTTCCTGTTGGGATCGCGCGGGGCCGCGACCCTGTTGGACATCCAGGCCGCGCCTAAAACCACCATTTTTAATGGTTGGCCGCAGCGCATCCCGCGCAGCGCGCATTTCGTGGATACGGTCTATAAGGATACGACCGGGCCGCGCGTCATCTCGATAATCAACGACTTTTACAGCGAGGACAAAACCAGTCCCGCCCTGGCGGATTTGGACGGCGACGGCCATCCGGACATTATTTTCTCCGGCGCCAACGCCGTCTTCGCGCTCAACTTCCACGGGGCCTTCCTGAAGGGCTGGCCTTTCCAGTTGGAGACGCATCAGAATGTGGGCTTCACCTACGGCGGCAAACTGCATCCGGAAACGGCCATCCGCAGCACGCCCCTGGCGCTGTCGCTCAACGGCCATCCCACCGTGCTCATCGGATCGCCCGACGGTTTGATTTTGGCCGTGGACAGCCTGGGACGCAAGCTCACGACCTCGTCCTTCGATCCTTCCCGGAAATCGAGTATGGGAGTTTTATCCGTCGATGCTTCGGATTGGCCGCTGACCATGGGCGGCCTGACCTTGGACTCGAATGACAATCCCGATCTGCATTTGACCCTGGCGGATTTGGACGGTGACGGGCAATTGGAGCTGGTGGCGCAAAGCGGCGGCACGCGCGTGAACCTGAACGGCACGGGAACCGTGAACGTCTGGACGCTGAAGAAAAGCTCGGCCCCGGCCGGCCTATCCTGGGGCATGGCGGGCGGCAACGCGGCGCGTCAGAATTATTTGGATGCCTCAGCCCTGGGCGCGGCGGCGGCGGTGGGAAACCGCGAGGTCATCGAGGAGTTTTACTTGTTCCCCAGCCCCTTGCGCGGCCCGGAGGCCACGGTGCACTTGCGTCTGGGCGCGCCGGCGGCCAAAGCCAGAATCCGCGTGTACAACTTGGCCGGAAACGTCGTCAAGGATCAAAGCTGGAACAATCTCACCGACGGCCTGCAAGCCTATGCCCAACCTTTGGATTTGCACCTGTTGGCCCCGGACGTCTACTCCGCTTTGGTCGAGGTCTCCTTCCCCGGCGGAAAGCAGAAAAAGTGGATCCGCTTTGGCGTTATCCGCTGAGTACAGAATAGCCAATGCGACCGCTTCGGCGTTATCAGATAGTTACAGCCAAGCCGATGCGACCGCTTTTGCGTTATCCGCTAGGTAGCGACTTGTCAGGGCCACCGCTTCCACGGGATTTTACCCCTTGCGGCATCGTAAAATGGGCTGGGGTTTTTAACTTTGTCCCCGAAGGAACGCATCGGCAACATGTATAAATACATCATTATGGGTATCCAGGGCTGCGGCAAAGGCACCCAGGCCAAGCTTCTCTGCGATAAATACGATTTCGTCCACATTTCCATCGGCGATATATTCCGGTGGCATATCGCCAACCATACCAAGCTGGCGGCCAAGGTGAACCGCGTCATTTCCAAAGGCCAGATGGTCGGGGACGATTTGGTGGCCAACGTGGTGTCGGAACGGCTGACCTGGCACAATTGGAATCACGGCTTCGTGCTGGACGGATTTCCGCGCAACTACGCGCAGGCGGAATTTTTGTTCGAGAGCTACAACATCAACGCCGTGATCCACATGGATGCGCCGGATTCGCTCGTCACCGAACGCGTTCTGGCGCGGCGGGTTTGCTCCAAGTGCGGCCTGGACTATAACCTCATCGGCCATCGCCCCAAGGTGGACGGTATTTGCGACGTATGCGGCGGCCAATTGGCGCAACGCTCGGACGACCATCCAGAGGCCATCGAGAAGCGCCTCGAGGATTATCACGTCAAAACCGAGCCCATGATTAAATTTTTCAAGCGCATCAACATCCTGCATAGCGTGGACGCGACCAAATCCATCCCCGCCGTCTTCACGGACATCCGCAAGGCCCTGGGCCTGCCCGAAAATCCCCGGCCCTTGAATTCCAATCCGTTGGGATCCGAAGCCTCGTGACGGGGCTGGCGTTGACAAACAGTTTTCAAGGAGCGAAATCATGAAGGGCATCATATTGGCGGGCGGCGCGGGCACGCGACTTTACCCCCTCACCTCGGTGGCGAGCAAGCAGCTCCTTCCCATCTACGATAAGCCGCTCATCTTCTATCCCCTGGCCACGCTCATGCTGGGCGGCATCAGGGAATATCTCCTCATCTCCACGCCCGAGGACATCCCGCGTTTCGAGCACCTGCTCGGCGACGGCAGCCAGTGGGGCATCCACATCGAATACGCCGTACAGCCCAAGCCGGACGGCATCGCGCGGGCGTTCACCATCGGCGAGAAATTCATAGGTAACGATCCGGTTACCCTGATCCTCGGTGACAACCTGTTTTACGGGGCCATGAAACTGGACGAGACGGTGGCGTCCTTCCGGGACGGAGCCAAGGTGTTCGGCTATTACGTGAAGGATCCGGAGCGTTACGGCGTGGTGGAGTTCGACGCGGATCGCAAGGTGGTGGGTCTGGAGGAAAAACCCAAGGCGCCCAAATCCAATTACGCCGTGCCGGGCCTGTACATCTACGACAACAACGTCGTGGCCATGACCAAGTCGCTCAAGCCCTCCCCGCGCGGAGAGTTGGAAATCACCGATCTCAATCTGGCGTACCTGAAGCAAGGCAAACTCTCCGTCGAATTGCTGGGCCGGGGCATCGCCTGGCTCGACACCGGCACGCATGCCAGCATGCTCGAAGCCTCGACCTTCATCTACACCCTGGAAGCGCGCCAGGGCCTGAAAATCGGATGCCTGGAGGAAATCGCTTATCTGCGCAAGTTCATCACCTTGGACAAGTTCAAGGAAACGGTGGACAAGATGCCCAAGAGCCCCTACCGGGATTACCTGCTGACGCGGTTCAAGGGAGAGGTTTGACACCGTAACGTAGAAGTTACGCTGCCGTTCCGGTTCGGAACGGCGAACGGCACATGCATTTCCGCGCCTCGGCGGTTGGATTCGTTGATCGCGATTAGTTTAAAACGGTAACGGATTTGCGACTACGCCAGCTCTCTCGCAAGCAGATCTGAAATGATGCGCGCCTGGTTCGCGTCGAGAAAAGCCCCGGCGTAAACCGAAATTTCCCGCAGGAAAGCCACGAGGCCATTTTTGTCGCCGGTCTTTTGCAATCCTTCGTAAACCTTGTCCCAAACCTTGGTGTCCAAAGGCTTAAGCCGGAACCACTCCCTCAACGTCGATGCGGATCCGGCGGCATCCCCCAGTGCCAACTGCGCTTCCGCGAGATCCCCGTGCGCGTCCACGGAGGCGTAGCCCGGGTCCGGGATGATCCCCGGGCGCGGGATGGATCCCGGAGCGGGTTCGAGACCCGGGACCGGGTTGATATCCGGGGGCCGGATTTTCCGGAGCGCTTCCAATGCTTCGGCGGGCCTTCCCAGCGCCAAGAGGGCATGGCCTTGGCAAGCCAGCGCCAGCGCGCGCAGGAGAGCGGGGTAACCTGTCGGTTTCCCCGGGAAAGCCCCGGACGCGGTTTCCAGATCCCGGCGGTAGGCATTGTTCAGATCCGTGTTCATCCCCAGGCCCAAATCCAAAGGCGGATGGAACTGATCGTATAAATCGTGGCCATACGCGGCGGACTCAAGGGTCACGAGCAAGGCTTGGGCCGCCGCCGCCGCGTCCGTCCATGCGCCGGACCGGAAGATCCTTTTCATCTTCAAGAATCCGAGCAAAGGCTCGGGCGTTTGCGGCAACACGCGAGTCAGCAAGGCATCGATTGTGGGCAGCATTTTCCCCGGATGGCGTTCCAAGGCGGACAAAAAAGCCCCCGGCAGGGCTTCCTCGGCAATGCCGGGAGTATCCCCCGATCGCTGCATGATTTCCTGCAAGGCTTCCTGCATGGTATAACCTTTGCCCAAAACGCGGAGCTTGATCAGGGCTTTGCGTCCGGCAGCGGCCGCAACGGGGTCACGGCGGGCTTCTACGACTCCTGGGTCGCGGAGGCCAGGTAGCACACGGGTTACGTCAAGGTTTTCCGGGGAAGCGGCCACTCCCAAAGAGGCCACTCCCGATCCGGCGCGCAGGATGGTATCCAGCGCGGCGCGGATTTGCTCGGACTTGGTTTGGCCGCGCACGGCTTCACGGCCTGCTTCCGCGACTGCGGCGATGCGCGCGGGATCGGCCAGCAGGCGATCCAAGGCCGCTTCCAATCCGCCCAGGGGATATTTGAAATAATGTTTTCCTTCCTGGAACAGGATCGGGGCTTCCTGGTTGGTTTCCTCCACCAGGGGGACGGCCCCGCAGGCCATCGCCTCGAACAGGCGCATGTTGGCCTCGCGTCGGATGGAATAGTTGAACACCAGGCGGCTGCGGTTGAGCACCTCGACGTAGTCCGAGTCGAAAGCCTGGCGCACGTGCACGCTGCGGCCCACGCCCCAAAGGGCCAGGCGGGCCAGGAGGCGGTTGCGCTCGCCGTGCAGGCCGGAGTTGAGGTTCCCGCAAAAGGAAACATCCAGGTTACGGTGCCTTCCCAGGTCCCGGAACACGGCGGGATCGTGGCCGAACAGGGCCTGATGGTGGACATTGCCGACTCCGGCCCGGCGGAGCAGCCGGTATCCGGGCCAATCCGTGAAACAAAAGTCGAACAGCGGGCAAAGATTGGGCAGAAAGCGCAGGCAGACGTTCCAGTCCGTGATGAGCAGGGCCTTGGCGCCGGGGAATCGTTCCACGTCGAGGGGGACGGGCAAATACTCCGGGCTGGCGATGATCAGGATGTCGGGTTTTTCCGAGGCGGGAATGCGGGACAGGATTTCCGCAAGGGATCGGCGCTCGAATTCCGGCCGCCAAGCCGAAGCCGGCGTATCGGCGCCCGCCGTCAAGAGATCGGATTCTGGCGGAGCGCCTATGATGAGCGGTTTTCCCAGGATTTGCCCTGGCGTCAGGTAATCGCCAAAGGTCTTGATGGAAAAGCCCGGCACGGCCGGGAGATGAATATTGGTCAGGACGCGCGCGCGCGGTGCCATCGGCGCGTTCAATCTGCCGCCAGGAACTCGTTAAGCCGCGAGGATAAGTCCGCCAGGTCCTCGCCCAGGCGCAAGACGGCGCCGTCGGTTTCGGGAGAGGGATGGAAGTCGGCGTAATCGTCGAAGATTTTTTTTCCGCGTTTGTCGTCCCGCGCGAGCGAAGCTGTGACGGCGCGACCCAGATCCAAAATGCGGAATAACTGTGACTTTAAATACAAACGAATATCCGGACCGGAATCCAATTCCGCCGCCACCGCGTCGACCAACGGCGACCATACCCCGGGCCATGCGGAGCGAGGGTTGTCCGCATGAGCGCGCAAGAGAAAGAAACACAGGTAGTCCGAGTAGGCGGAGAGGGCTTGCTCCAACGCTTTCGGTCGTAAAAAGTTTTTTCCCATTCCTGGAATTTGCTCTTCGAGATAATACTCCCGGTCGGAAGGCGCCTGGCACAAGGCCTGGCGGGCGCGCAAAACCTTGGCGGCCATTTCGTGGTTGAAAATCCGGCTGGTGAAAAATCCCGCGCGGAGTTTTCCGGTTTGGCATTTAGAGGAGGCCGGGTCGCTCGGATTCCGGCTGCGTTCCGAATCCCCGAATTTATAGGCGCGGCGCACCAGGGAATACAAGTTATCCGACCACATCCATCCGGGGACGATTTCGTTGAGGCCGGGAGGCAGATCGGCCGGAGCCGCGTGGGGTTGATTGACCAGCGAGAAGGGGAAGCGGAGCCGCTGCGGCTGGGTGACGATGCCGGTGGCGATGATCGAGTACGGCGCGTCCTCGAAATTGGCCGGGAACTTGATCGACGATCCCAATCCGAAAAAATTTCCTTCCCCGGGGCGGATTTCCTGATCGGGTTTTTTACCGGTATGGTTGCTGCCGACATTGGCGCCATAGGCAATATTGCCGCGCCCTTCGGGCCAAAGCGCCGAGATGAGCAGGCTTTGATGATGGAAGCCGACGAACGGCCCGACCAAGGACGCGTTGAGTTCCCCTTTGTGGACCTGCGTATCGGAGCCCACCACGCTTTGGGACACCATGCCGCCCCAGGCCACGGACGCGCGTTCCATGAGCAGGCTGCGGGAAACCCGTCCGCCGGATTCGACGCGCGCGCCGGGTTGCAGCAGGGAGTGCTCGATCCACGCGTCATCGGCGGCTACCGTGGGAATATTTTCGGCCGCCACACTGGGATTTTTTTCCGCAGTCACGCTGGGGCTTTTCTCCGGTTCTATGCTCGGTATTTGCTCCGCTCCCATTAGGGCGGATTCGCGGATCAAAGTTGCGCCTTGCACCAGGACTCCCGGTCCAATCCAGGCGCCCTGCACATGACGCGTATGCAGGACGGCCGCGCGCGGGCCCACGTAGCCGAAGCCGGAGGTTAATGCGCGGGTCGCTGCGTCGACGGTTTTTTGGAAAGCCTGCTGCGCTTCAACCGGCAGGCTGGAAGCCGTCACGCAATCTTCCAGCGTCATATCGTCCCAAATCCATACGCTCCGCAAGCCCGTCTCCGTGCCGGGATGGATGGCTTGTCCGAAGGAAAACAAAGTGGGCCGGGGACAATCGATTTCCCCGATGCCGACCAAAACCGCTCCGTCCCCGATGACTTGCCGCTCCAGGCTGGCGATATCGTAAAGACAGGCGTTGCCGATCACGGCGTTGCGGACGCGGCAATGCGACATCCCGGCGGGCCAAACGCTGTTGCCCGGACCGGTCCATTCCCCCGCGAATCCCAAGAGGAGAACGTCGCCATCGAAGCGGTTGTCGCGGATATTGTCCAAGGCGGCGTCGCCTTCCAAACGCACGCGCGACCAGTCGGTACAGACATTACCTTGGTTTTCCAAAGCGACGCGCTCCCGCGCGATCAGCGGACGCCCGGACTTGAGCCGCTTCTCCGTGTCCGCGAGTTGCCGCAACCCGGCAACCAACGGCGAGGTCGCGATGGCCGCTTCCCATCGACGGGTCAGTTGATCCAAGCTTGCAGCCGCGTTCCGTACGTTCATGAGGCCCCTGACCGAAGAAGATAGCTTATTGGCATGTTGAACTATTCTATTTTTGCCGTATGCCCCGGGTCCATGCCTTTTTCGATTTCGACGACACCTTGCTCGACGGCGACAGCATCCTGTATTGGCTGCGCTATTATTATGGCCAACGTCCGGCGCGCCGGATTTTCCTGCCGCTGAATTGGCTGGGACTCGTATTGTTTCTCCTCCGCATCGTCGACAGCCACGCCTTGAAGCGCATTTTCCTGTACCCCATGTCCTTTGAGGATCCCGCCCGTCTTGACCAACTGGCCGCGGATTTCGTACGCGAGGATTTGGCCGCGCGTTTCCATGCCCCGGTGCTCCGGCGGTTATGGACGCATCATCTGCTGGGCCACAAAGTGGTGATCGTCTCCGCCAGCGCCACCTTCTATTTGAGACATCTGAAAACGCTGTTGCCCATGGCCGACATCCAGGGAACGGAAATCCTCTGGCCGCCCCGGGGGAGCTTGCGTCTGCCCCGCTATGCCGACGGCAACCTGCGCGGAGCCAATAAAATCGTCCGCCTCAAAGCGTTGGGCTATGATGGAGCGGGCGCGCTGGCTTTCGCCTATTCGGATCACCATCATGACCGGTTTTTGTTCGAGTTCGTGGAGTTCCCCATTTGCGTGCGGCCCACCCGTAAATTATCACGCCTCGCCGCCGAACGCGATTGGCCCGTATTGGACGTGCCTCGCAAGCAACCGGTTTGGAAAACCAAGTTGGCCAAGTTGCTCCTTTTGTTGTTCGCCATCGGTCCGAAAAATCCCGCCGCGTCTGGTGACGCCGTGCGCGAGGCGGCGTCAGCGCGGGATTATGCGCCCGAACATTGCCGCGCTCTGGAGCGTCGCGTCGCCATGAAATACGATCGCGCGGTTCAACCGGAAATTTTCACCTTGATTTTCGGATCGTCCGGATCGTCTGCGCCTGGCCGCGACCGGAATCCCGGGAACGAGCCCACGCGCTATGCCACTTGAAAAACTTCGCGACTTGGAGATAGAATGACCGCTTTCGAAAGCTTAAAATCCGCCTTGGCCCGTGAGCCCAAAACCTGGCTGGTGACCGGAGCCGCCGGATTCATCGGATCGCATCTGGTGGAACACTTGCTGCGCCTGGGTCAAACCGTCCGCGGTCTGGATAATTTCGCCACCGGCCATCGCAAGAACCTGGAAGAAGTCCGGTCCATCGTGGGTGAATCCGCCTGGAGCCGATTCACCTTCATCGAAGCCGATATCCGCGAAGCCTCCGCCTGCATGTCCGCCACTGCCGGCGTCGACTATGTGCTGCATCAGGCCGCTTTGGGTTCGGTGCCCCGTTCCATCGCCGATCCGCAAACCACCCACCAGGTTAACGTGGATGGTACGGTGAACATGCTCTTGGCCGCCCGCGACGCGAAGGTTAAGCGCATGGTTTACGCCTCCAGCAGTTCCGTTTACGGCGACGAGCCGAATCTGCCCAAGTTCGAAGCCCGCGTCGGCAAGCCTTTGTCGCCCTACGCGCTCTCGAAATGGACCAATGAATTATACGCGGACATTTATAGCCGCGTGTACGGCTTGGAAACCGTGGGCCTCCGCTATTTCAACGTGTTCGGTGCGCGCCAGGATCCGGAAGGCCAGTACGCGGCCGTGATTCCCAAATGGGCCGGGGCCATGCTGCGCCGCGAACCCGTGCGCATGAACGGCAAAGGCGACGTGAGCCGCGATTTCTGTTTCATCGAAAACGTGGTGCAAGCCAACCTTTTGGCCGCCACCGCTCCGGATGCTCCGGGTCCCGGGAAGCCCGGGGGCCCGGGCAATGGTTCCGACAATGCCGGGAGCGCCGGAAAAAACGGAGTTGCCGGCGAGGCCTACAACGTGGCCGTGGGCGGCCGCACGGATTTGAACGAGTTGTTCACCCTGCTGCGCGATCGTTTATCCGACGGACGTCCCGATCTCAAGGACCTGCGACCCGAGTACGGACCTTATCGTCCCGGCGACATCATGCATTCCCTTGCCGACATTTCCAAAGCGCAGTCACGCCTGGGTTACGTCCCCACCCACACCATCGGCCAGGGCTTGGATATCGCCATGGGCTGGTACCGAAAAAATTTGGGCTGAGGGACCGAAGGATGGCGCGCTCCGGTCAATACCCGAGAGCAGAGCCCGTGATTTGGGAATTTGCACAAGCGCCTGGGTCGGCAAACCGCAGGCTCACTTCCGGGTCCCAAGGGAGAGAAACCCCGGCTCTCAATGGCCGCACCGGAACTCAGCTAGAAATAAAACCGAATCCCCGCCGCGCCGTTCAGCATGCTGAACATGGCGGTGAACTCGTCCGTGCGGGTAACCCCCGGGGAAGAGGCGTTGGGATCGTTAGTGGTCGAGTGGGGGAACAGCGTCCGGAACCCGTATTCGCCGAACACGGAGAACCCTTTCGACACCGCATATTCCGCCCCGAAGCCCGCACCCAATCCGAATGGGCTGTATGTGGATTCGATTTGGTCATCCTCTTGTGGCGAATTGCCGTCGATGTCCACGATGGTGAACAGCTTGTACATGTTGGCGAACAAATACGGCTTTACGCCTTCGTCGCGGAAACCGATGCGCATACCCACCGATGTAATGAACACCGAAGCCCGGGCATAGGAGCTGCTGCCGGATTCAAGTGAATTCGGCGCGTAGGACGTCCGGTTTTCCATGCGCATGGAATAATTGCTGATGCCAATGAAGGGTTCGATTTTTCCAAACTTGTAACCGAAATCCGTGCCCAAGGTGGGGAAATCCGAATTGGTTTTCAAGCTGAAGCTGGGCTGCGCGAATGCGGCGCCGGCCAGGGTTGCGGAAAGGGCGAACAGGGCAAGAACATTTTCTCGAAACGACATGGGTAAATCCTTTGTGAGCGGGTCATTCAAAATGCGATGGAAAATCGTGATGCGCGTTTGGGAAAATCGGAAAACCTGAGGGAAAGGTCAAGGCCCCCGGCCCGATTCCACGAAAAATGGGAGATCAGACCATTTTGAATCACCATTTTTAATGGTGATTATCGGCTACTCCCTACCGCCGTACGAGACTCAAAGCGATTTCGAGACTTCCAGGTGAAGGCCCAAAGCCGCCATGACCGCCATGATGGTTTTCATGCTGGGATTCCCTTTTTCGGAAAGCGCGCGGTAAAGCCCTGGCCGGTTTAGGCGCAGCTTCTTTGCAACCTTAGTCACACCGTCTCGCGCCTGGATGACTTGGCGAAGCGCCACAAAAAATGTGCCCGGGAAATCATCCTGGAGGCATGCGGCTAAATAGGCCCTTGCATGTCCAGGCTCTTCCAATCGCTTCAAGAGGTCCGGTTCATAAGGAACGCTCACCTTATCATCCGGTGCGATTTTCGTAATCCGCCCAGTAGGCTTTTGCCGTTTGGATATCCCGCGCTTGCGTGCGCTTCGTGCCGCCGACAAGGAGGAGGATCCAGGTTTGTCCTTTTTTCCCGCAGTAGATCCGATACCCTGGCCCATAGTCAATCCTCAATTCTTTAATGGTGTCGATGGTTTTCCAATCGCCCAAATTTCCGGCCATCAGACGCGCCAAGCGACGTTCGATGGCCACAACTGTTTGCGTGTCCTTGATGGAATCTTACTATTACCAGCAGCTTTTTGGGTTGGGTTCGCGATTGGCCTGCTTGGACTTTTACATTCCATAACTCGACCCCTCCATATGCAGAACTGTGCCGTGATGCGCCATGTGATCCACGATGTTCGGCAGCATAAGCAGCGGTTCACCCGAATCGCCTGCGAACTGAACTTGCATCCTTTATGTGGATATTCCGGTAGTTCCCGAGGCCCCACCCCCGTGTCTTCCGCCGCGCGTAGTTCCACCGCGCAGTCCGCAGAGTCGTCGCGGCCCCCGAATCGCTCCAACCCTACAGCCTAACTCTCCCCTGCATTCCCCGCCGCGCGTTATTCCACGGCCTCGTCCCCACCGCCGTCGCGGCCCCGAATCGCCCCAACCCCATAGTCTCCCGCCCCCCGGCGATGACCCACTCCCCCGCATTTCTCTTCTCTTCCACCCCCGCGCGCCCCGCAGCGCTGGGTCGGCCCCGTGCTCCGGGCCGAGTCGGCGTAGGTCGAGGCGTCGCCGGCCGGACCAGCTTTGCAGCAGCGCCTGCGTCGAAAACAAAGTAGGGAGTAGCTTGCGCGTTACGGAGCCGCGAAGACCCAGCGGAACCCATCCGGCCGGCCATCGACCCCACCCATCGTCAGTCGAGGCCGAAGCCGTCCGAGGCCCGGAGCACGGGGCCGGCCCAGCCCACGGAATCCCGCGCGCCGACCCAGCCCCACGGGATCACCGCGCGCCTTGACCCGTGATCACCACCCAAACTGTCCGCAGCAGAATCAACAAGTCCACCGACAACGACATGTTCTCGAAATACCACAGGTCGAACAGGACCTTGGTTTTCACGTCGTCGATGCTGGTGTCGTAGCGGTGCTTCACTTGCGCCCATCCGGTCAGGCCCGGCTTCATTTTCAGGCGGCGCAAGTACAGCGGCACCTCGTGTTTCAATTGGTTGATGAAATGCTGGCGTTCCGGACGCGGGCCCACCAGGCTCATGTCCCCGATCAGGATGCACCACAGTTGCGGTAGCTCGTCGATGCGGCTGCGCCTAAGGACACGTCCCAGCCGCGTGATCCGGTTGTCCTTGGCCGTGGCCCATTGCGGCCCTTGTTTCTCCGCGTCGGTGCGCATGGTGCGGAACTTATGGATGCGGAAGCGACGCCCGTATTGCCCGATGCGCTCCTGGCTATAGAACACCGGCCCCGGGGAATCGAGCTTGATGGCGAAGGCCGCGAGAACCATCAGCGGAAAGCCTAGGGCCAATCCAATGATGGAAAAGGCCATGTCCATCAGGCGCTTCAGTTGCGCCTCCCAGGCGGGCATATGCTCGGGAAACAGGACTTTCAGGGTCATGCCGTGCACGGCGCTGGTTTTGAAATGGCCGCTGGCCACGTCGTACAAATCCGGCACGATGAAAATGGCGAGTGGGAATTCCGCCACGTGGGTCAGCACGCGGATAATCTCGTTATGCGAAGCCGACTCATGGCTGATGATGATTCCGCCGATGCGATGGCGCGCTATTAAATCGGGCAGGTCGGCGTACTTTCCCAAGACGGGATAGCCATGGAACGGGTTTCCGCGCAGGGAGGCGTTTTCGTCCACATAGCCGAACACGTCCCAGCCCATTTCCGGACAGGCCTTCAGCTCATTCTGGATTTGGAAGCCCGATTCCGTCGCGCCCAGGATGAGCATGCGATCCTGCCCGATGCCGCGCTGCAGCATGCGCCGCACCAGGGCCTGCACGCCCATGCGCCCGAGGTTCACGGATAAAAGAAAGGTGCCCCAGTAGGTCAGGAAGGTGGCGGCGCGCGACCAGGTGAAAACGTCCGTCAGCCGATGCTCGGTGATGCGCTCCAGGATATCGGAACCCGTGGTGATGGCGAAGATGAGGATGCAACCCGTGGTGATTTCCTTGGAGACCACCAGGAGCTGCACGGCGCGCGATTGCAAATACCAATCCCGGTACAGCCCGCTGATGAAAAAGTAGGCGATCCAAACCAGGGACAGCACGAAAGTAATGTGCGTGTAATGCTCGAAGCTCTTCTCCGGGTCGAGCGACTCCGGAAACAAGCTGCTTTTGTAACGGAGCCAGAATATCAGCGCGAAGGCCAGGTTGATGCACAGGACATCCGAAGCGAAAATCAGATACTTCTCAAATTTCCTGGCAAGCATTCCTTATCCGGTTTCACTCGGAACAGATGGGGTTCCGGCCCTTTCGCGATCCAGCTTAAGGTACAAGGAATGCGGCGCTGTCCATACTCTCCGGGCCGCGAGGGCTACTTTATTTAGCTTTCTTGTGTAGCCGCGACGAGGTATCGCCTCGATGGACGCCAAGGGGTATAATGAACTCTTTAATTGGGTAACCCGGCAATGGAATTTTGCGACCTAAAAATCCAGTACCTGCGGTACCAAGCCGAAATCGACGCCGACATTGAAACCGTTTGCACCGCCCTCCTGGAGGTGACCTGATGCTGCGCTTGGCCATCATCGGACTCGGTTCCATGGGCAAAAACCATTACCGCGTCGTCAAAAAAATCCCGGGGATCCAAATCGTGGCGCTCTGTGAGTCCGCCCCGACGCACGCCTACGAGGAGCCGTTGTTCCATAACGTGGATCAGCTGCTCGCAGCCGTCACCCCGGACGCGGCCATCATCTGTGTGCCGACCTTCCTGCATTCGGAGGTATCCCGGAAATTCCTGGCGCGGAAAATTCCCGTCCTCATCGAAAAACCGCTGGCCTCCACGGTGGCGGAAGGCCTGGAACTGCTCCGCCTGGCGCGCGAGAACGACGTGAAGCTCGCCGTCGGGCACGTGGAACGCTTCAATCCCGTGGTCACGGCGCTCATCAAGGAGCTGGAGGGCAAGGAGCTGTACAGCATCCAGATCACGCGCGTGGGCCCGTTCCCGCCGCGCATCGCGGACGTGGGTGTGTTGACGGATCTTTCCGTGCACGACATCGATTTGATCCGCTACATTTCCAAGCGCGAAATCACCGACTCTTCCATCCATAAATCCCGGAAGATCGCCGACCATCACGAGGACAACGCCGTCTTGTCCTTTTCACTGGAACGCGACGTGGTCGCCGGCATTACGACCAACTGGCTGACGCCTTTCAAGAAGCGCAAAATCGAAGTGGCCACGGCCGAGGCCTATTACGAGGCCAACCTCATGTCCCAGGAGTTGGTCGAATACTCGTCCTACACCATGAACAACGCCTTCATCCACAGGGATTGCTTCGTCCCCAAGACCGAGCCGCTCCTGAGCGAATTGGCGGCCTTCCTGAACTACGTGGTGACCGGGGAGCCGGGCGAATTGGCCATGGGCGTGGACGGTTTGCGCGCCCTGGAAATCATCGAACAGCAGAAATAACCTCGAACCACCGAAATAAGGATTCCGATGCCCAGCGATTCCGCGTATATCCATCCGACCGCCTCCGTTTCTCCCCAGGCAAAAATCGGGGTCGGAACCAAAATCTGGATCAACGCGCAGGTGCGGGAAGATGCGGAAGTCGGAGCCGGTTGCATCATTTCCAAGGACTGTTACATCGATCACAAAGTCAAAATCGGCGACCGCTGCAAGATCCAGAACGGCGTCTCCGTCTACCACGGGATCACCCTGGAAGACGACGTGTTCGTCGGACCCCACGCCGTTTTCACCAACGACCGCGTGCCGCGCGCCTTCAACACGGATTGGAAAATCCTGCCTACGCTGGTTAAGACCGGGGCCAGCATCGGCGCCAACGCCACCATCATCTGCGGAATCGAACTGGGTGAATACTGCATGGTCGCTTCCGGCGCGGTGGTGACCAAAAGCGTGCCGCCCTATACGCTGGTGATGGGCAATCCCGCGCGGCCCGTCGCGGAAATCGACAAGCTGGGGGAGCGCATCCGCGATCTCGAATGAAGACCCGGCCATGAAAACCCTGATGACCGTCATCGGCACCCGCCCGGAGATCATCAAGATGTCCCCGCTGGTTCCGCTCTTCGACGTGCGCTTCCGGCATCTGCTGATCCATTCCGGGCAGCACTATTCGCCCAATATGGACGCGGTGTTTTTCGACGAACTCAAGCTGCGCCGACCCGACGCGGTCTTGGCCTGCGGCGGCCTGCCTCCGGCCGAACAGGTCGGAATGCTCATGCAACGCCTGGAGCCGCTTCTCCAGCTGCACAAGCCCGACGCGGTCGTGGTCCATGGCGACACCAATACCACCTTGGGAGCCGCCCTGACGGCCGCGAAGCACAAAGCGGACGGCATGTGCCTCATCCACGTCGAAGCCGGCTGCCGGTCGCACAATCCCCGGCAAACCGAGGAAGTCAACCGCCTGGTGGTCGATCGCCTCAGTGATTTGATGTTCGTGCCCACGGAAGCGGACGCGGATAACCTGCGCGCGGAGGGCATCGCGTCCGGACGCTGGCGCGTGACGGGAAATACCGTGGTGGACAGTTGCCGCCGCACGGCCGCCCTGGTCGACGACCTGGAACTATTGGCCCGCCGCCGCCTGTCACACGCCGGTTACGTCCTCGCCACCCTGCACCGCCAGGAAACCGTGGATGAGCGCGGCAGGTTGGCGGAAGTGGTGCGCGCGCTCGAAGCCATCGCCGCGAAATGCCCCGTGATGATTCCCCTGCATCCCCGCACGGTCAAGAATATGGCGGAATTCGGTTTGGCTTTCCAAAGCCCCGGCATCCGCGTCATCGATCCCGTCGGCTATTTGGAGATGATCGGCCTGATGAAGAATGCGCGCTTCTGCGTGACCGACTCCGGCGGCATGCAGGAAGAGGCCGCCGTCCTGCGCGTACCCGCGTTAGTAATTCGCGAGGAGACCGAATACATGCATTATGTCCGCGCCGGCGCTTTGAAACTCACGGGCACGGATTTCAACGCCATCTTGACAGCGGCGCAGCCCTGGCTGGATAGCCTGGAGGATTACGCACGGATCCAAAAGTTGGCGATCGATTTTCCGAAGGATTGCTCGCTGGTCATCGCGGATGCGATCGAGGAATTTTTGGATTAAGATTAGGATAGAGGCAAACGTGAAGTCATCGGAAAATTCATTGCAGCGCCATGTATCCATACGTAAGCTTCATGATCCAAGCGTCGATAAGGAGTACTGGCTTTCCCGGACGACTTCGAAGCGATTGGATGCGATGGCCTTTCTACGGAGGCAATATTTTGAATCCAGACAAGAATCTGAACCGAGACTTCAAAGAGTTCTAAACCTTATTACTCGAAGAAAAAGTTGACTTTGCCCTGGTCGGCGGTTACGCAGTAGCTTACCACGGCTATCCGCGATTTACCGGCGACATGGATATCCTCATCGACCTCATCACGTCTTTGGATGGCGTGGACAACTCCGATATTCTTGCGGGCCGGATCGAAGCGGATTTCTTCGGACTCAACGTGCCCATTATTTCCAAAGCGCATTTGATCCAAAACAAGAAAGCTGCGGGCCGACCACAAGACCTGCTGGACGTCGAAAACCTGGAGTGAGTTTTAAGATCGCGCCGCGCGACACAGGGCTTTTTCCTAACCGCCGGCTTTAGCCAACGTCCTATTTGTAAAACCGGATTACCTGCGTGGGCGCGCGGATGATATCCAGCGCGTCGATGCGCTGCAAGGCCCGCCGCACATGGGCGTTCTTGGCCGTATGCGTCAGGAAAATCACCGGCACGTTTTCCGGATCATGCTCGGGTTTTTGCATCAAGGCGCGTATGGAGATTCCTTCCTCACCGAGGATGGCCGTCACCTTGGCCAGCACCCCGGGCTTGTCGACCGCCGTGAGCCGCAAGTAGAACTCCGTCTCCAATTCATCGATGGGCAACAACTTCGCATGATGGGCATCGGCAAAGAACCCCATGTTCATGGGCTTGGGATTGCCCGTCGCCAATTGCCGCGCCAGCGCGACGAGATCCGATATCACCGAACTCGCGGTCGGCAACTTGCCCGCTCCCGCGCCCGTCAGCAACAAGGGTCCGACCGCCGAAGTCTTGAGGAACACGGCGTTCAACACTCCATCTACCGTGGCTAATTGATGCCGCTTCTCGAGCAAGGCCGGATACACGTCCGCCTGGATACGCCCCTGCTTGTCTTGCGACACCGTGCCCAAGAGCTTGATGCAGAAGCCCAGCTCCTCGGCCATTTCGATGTCCATGGCCGACACCGATGTGATGCCTTCCACCGACATGTCCTCCACGTCCACGCGGCGCCCGTAACACAAGGACGCGAGCAGCGCCACCTTATGCGCCGAGTCCGTGCCTTCGATGTCGAAAGCCGGGTCCGCCTCCGCGTAACCCAACTCCTGCGCCCGCTGCAGCGCGGTCGCGAAAGGCAATTTGCCGCGCGTCATCTCCGTCAGGATATAATTGCAAGTTCCGTTGATGATGCAGGCCAGCCCGTGAATATCGTTGCCGATGAAACTTTCCTGCAAGGTCCGGATAATCGGGATGCCCCCGCCCACCGCCGCTTCAAAAAGCAGGAAGCAACCCTGTTTGGCGGCCAGGGGGAACAATTCCTTGCCGTGCTTGGCCAAGAGGGCTTTGTTGGCGGTGACCACGTGCTTCTTATGCGCGAAGGCGGACTCCAACCAGGCTTTCGGATGCGTGTCGCCTCCCGCGACCTCTACGATTACGTCGACGTTGGGGTTGGCCGCCAAGGCCAAGGGGTCGCGCGTTGCCCAGGGCGCGCGCGCTTTGAATCGATCCAGGCGCGCTTGCGAGCGGGAGCAAATGGCCACCACTTCGAAATCGAATCCGAGCTCCTTGGTGAAGAAAGCCCGATGCTGCTCCAGGAGGTCCAAAACACCCGAGCCCACGGTCCCCAAACCAATCAGTCCGACGCGAATCTTCATGGGGGGAAAGTTAGCAAGAAAGGGCTTTTTTTCTATTTTCCTTGGGCTAAAATGTGGTTGGGAAGCAGGCGAAAAGCCTACAACGGGGTGGGTTTCAGAACCCAAAAATCTCGGCGGGAGCGAAAAGGAATCTCTATATGGCAAAGAAAGTAGCCCTCGTAACCGGTGTTACAGGGCAGGATGGCTCTTATCTGGCGGAGTTGCTCCTGGAAAAAGGATACGACGTGCACGGCATCATCCGGCGTACGTCCCTGTTCAACCGCGACCGAATTGAAGATGCCCGCAATCAGGCCCGGAAAACCGGATTGGTTTACGATCTGCACTATGGCGACATGGGCGACTCCAGTAGCCTCAACCGCATTGTGACCGCAGTACGACCCGATGAGATTTACAACCTCGCCGCTCAAAGCCATGTGCAAGTCTCCTTTGACTCCCCTGAGTTTACCGCCGACGTGGATGCCACCGGCGTTTTGCGCCTGATGGAAGCGGTACGCAGCAATAAGTTGAACGCTCGTGTCTACCAAGCCTCCACGTCCGAGCTTTTCGGCAAGGTCCAGGAGATTCCCCAAACCGAAAACACGCCGTTCTATCCGCGTTCGCCCTACGGCGTGGCCAAGCTGTACGCTTATTGGATCGTCAAGAATTACCGCGAGTCTTATAACATGCACGCCAGCAACGGCATCCTGTTCAACCATGAAAGCCCGCGGCGCGGCGAGAATTTCGTAACGCGCAAGGTGACCCTCTCCATGGCCAAGATTAAAGCCGGCTTGCAGGAAACCATGCGCATGGGCAACCTGGACGCCAAACGGGACTGGGGCTATGCTAAGGACTTCGTGGAGATGATGTGGATGATGCTACAACAGCCGGAGCCGGACGATTACGTGGCCGCCACCGGCGAGATGCATACCATCCGCGAGTTTATCGAGAAGGCCGCGCCGTATGCCGGGTATGACATCCAATGGGAAGGCCAGGGCGTGAACGAGGTGGGCCGGGATAAAAAAACCGGCAAGGTCATCGTCGAAGTGGATCCGAAATTCTTCCGCCCCTCGGAAGTGGAATTGCTTTTGGGAGATCCGACCAAGGCCCGGAAAAAGTTGGGCTGGGAGCCTAAGGTCAAGTTCGAGAAGCTCGTCGAGATCATGATGAAGGCTGATTTGAAGGCTTTCGGGGTTTAACCTGAAAGACCGAGAGATTGCGGTCAGGCTGCTTGCCGCCTGGCTGGCGGTTTCTATAGGGTTCTCGGCCGCAAGCGCGGCAACATCTACATCGCCCGACCTGGACGTCGCCGCCGACAGTCCCGCCTTCCAGTCGCTGCGTCGAGTCCAAACGCGCACCGGAGCACTTTTCCCGGATCAAGTCTTTCCGCAATCCGCCCAGTCCCTCCGCGGTTACCTGGACTCCGCTCGTCTATCGGCGTATGACTCGGTGTTTCTCTTGACGGGACGCCCATTCCCGGGCGGTGAGCTGGGGCATTGGTCGGATACGGTTAGGGGCAATTCCTTCCTGGTCTCCCCCCTAATCGAGTTTTCGGGATCCCAAGGCAACGGAGGCGATACCTTGGGATCGGATCTGGTCACCGCCCTGGGCGCTCGCATTTATGGGACTGTGGGCCGACGGCTGACTTATTTCACCCATGCACTGGTCTACACGGAAAAGGTGGACAAGGCGCGCTTTACGCATCAGTTCGATCCGGAATATGGGGAGACCTACTCGGTTGAAAAGGGGGCCGGTGATTCGCTGCTTGATTACCGCACATACAACCGCTTCGAATATTACGTGAAATATGACCAGGATTGGTGGTCGATCAAGGCCGGCCGGGATCATGTCCATATGGGCCCAGGATACTTTTCTTCGCTTACCGCCGGCCGCGAAACGCCTCCCTATTACCTGGTGGAGGGCAGGATGGATTTCGCGCCGTGGCTGCAACTCGACGATTACCTGCTCAAGATGACGGACACGGATTATGGAATCCAAAAATACGCCAACCTCCATCGCCTGGAGTTCAAGCCCTTAAGGTCCTTGGCTTTGGCCTATCAGGACATCGTCATTTATGAAGGGCGCGACCCGGACCCGGCCTATTTGCTCCCCTTCGTACCGCTCACATTTTCGGAAGCCAATAGCGGCGGGCGCGACAATGCGGCCATGGCCTTCGACGCGACCTACGCGTCCCCATGGGGCGTTTCGGTATGGGGCGAGCTGTTCCTCGACGATTTGCTTGGACCGACCAGTTTTTTCGATACCTTCTGGGAAAACCGTTGGGCCGGCCTGGCGGGGATGCAATGGGTTTTGCCGTCGCAGTGGGCCGATGCGGACCTGGTCCTTGAGTATTCCCATGTCGAACCCTGGACGTACAACGGGCGCGAACCCCAGACGAGTTTCAAACAATACAACGTGGTGAGCGGAAGCAAACTCGGCCCGGATTCACGCAGCGTGGACGTCCAGGCGAGCTGGCGGCCGTGGCGATACTTGCAGGCCCGCGAACGCTGGGAGTGGAATGAGAAGGGCGTCGGACGTCAGGCCGTTCTGGGGACCATCCATAACGACGCCATCGATGGGCTCACCAAGGAATGGCTGGGGGACGCGCGCTCGACCTGGCGGGCTACCCAGGAGCTGGCTTGCTTCTACAGTCGCTTTGCCGAGGCCCGTCTATGGTGGTCCGAGGGTTGGGGCCACGGAGAGGGCCGGCGGGGAGGGCTAGATGTCAGCCTCGGATGGTGAACAAAACCGCCGGAACCGAGCCTCAATATCCGCTAGATTTTGAAGACACGGGAGCGTGTCACCATTAAAAATGGTGACAACCGATTCCGATCCGGAATCGTCCAAATGGTATATTCACGCAGTATCGTGCTTCCCAATCGTTTTTCTGCAACTTGGAGTCCAACATGAAAACTTCATTCAAAGGCATGTCCGCCGTCGGGATGTTTGCCTTGATTTTGTCCGCTTGCAATAATTCGGACACCGTGGCGCCGCTGAACGTCCCGCCCGGCCCGCTCCTCAGCGGAGCGGTTTTCACCGGGAACGACAACCCTGTGGCCGATGCCAAAGTGCGCGTTTTCCCGGCGGATTATCTTCCCCAACCCGAAGACGCTTTGGGGAAACGGTCCGCCGTCGCCTCCACGCCCGTCCTCACGCACACGAATGGCAAAGGGGAATACGTCATTACCGGATTGTCGCCCGGGCTTTACAATATCCTTATCGAAAGCTCAGGCTTGGCTTCCTGGCGCGATTCGGTCTCGGTGGCCGTAGACTCCACCGTCGTTCCCGCCGACACCCTGCGGCCGGTCGGGGCGTTTACCGGCAAACTCGCCATCCAACCCTTCGACGATCCCCGAAATTTCCAATTGCAAATCCAGGGCTCGCCCTTCATCGCCTTACCCGATCCCAAAGCGGGCTTTGTATTCGCGGGCATGCCCCAGGGCCGCTATCGCGTGCGCGTTTCCGCCACGGGTTCCGGATATCGCACCGCGGTATTTTCCGCCCAGGTTTCCGCTGGCGGAAAGGACAGCGCCGCGCAGGCATGGGAGCCGCCCTATACCGGTATTCCGACCGTGAAAGGCCTGACGGTCACTCTGGACACCTTGCATGGCCTGGCGCGGATTTCCTGGCGGGCCGCGAATTTCCCCCGGTTGGCGAATTATGTCCTGGAGCGTACGCCCTATTTTGTTTCTTCCCTGCAAGTACCGCCCTATTATGGGAGCCAATACAGTCTCCCGAGCATTCGGCTCGGTGCCGTCGACACGGTCTGGATCGACACCATTTACCCCCAGCATCACACGGTAACGGTTTACTCTCCCACCACCGGGACTTATACGTATGACACGACCGGCCTTGTGGATACCACATCCTACCCGCTCACTTACCGCATCGCCATCCAGGATTTGTCGGACAACCAAGGAGCCTTCTTTGATAAGGTTTCCGTGGTCGCGGTCTCGCCTTCCCGTGTAACCACCGCCATCAATTTCGGCGCGGACAGTACCAGTATTTTATACACGCAGGTCGGCGAGCGCGGCGTGGTGAAAGTGCGCTTCGCCAATCCCACCCGGAAAGTCGTGCAATTGGCATGGGAGGATAAAAAGGGCCAAGTGTTGCGGAAGCAAGCTTATCACGATAGCGCGGGATTGGACAGCCTGTCCTTCACCGCGCCCGATACGGTGGGAAACAAATTTTTCCGTGTCCTGATTACCGATGACGCGGGGACGGTGTGGAAGGACTCGCTGAGTCTTCCTGTGGTGGCCTGGAAGAGGTTGGCGGACCGTCCCATCGCGGCCTATAACCATGCCGGAAGTTTTCCGGTGGAAATGCCCGTCGCCGCGTTAAACGACAAGTTGTATACCTTCGGCGGCAGCGGAGCCGATCCGCACGGCGCTTCGGCGGCATTTGATCCCGCCACGGGCAAATGGACTTCCATAGCGGAAGCGCCTATCCTGGGCGATCCGATCTTAGCGGCGGGCCAAATCTTTATGACCAGCGAAGAAAAGCTCACGGCGTATGACCCCGTTCAAGACAAATGGGTGGAAAAACCGTCCTGGCCATTTTCTCGATCGATTTATCATCCCGGACCGAACGTGGTGTTCCAAAATAAAATCGTGGCGTTCGCGATAAGCTCCTACTCCGGATATTATTACTACTCGAACGGCAGTTCCGCCTATTATGATATTGATGCGAATCAATCCGTCAATAGAGGGTACATTAATTACATGTTCGACGGTTCGGTCATATTTCCCGGACGGTCGAAAATTTATTGGAGCGATAATTCCTTTCGGTTGCAGGATTATGATCCCGAGACGAATGCCACCAGTTCCGTTGGTTCTATGCCCAATACATACTCCCCTTATCAATTCCTGGGCGAAATGAACGGTTTCAATTATTTCCTGGCCGGCAATGCGATTATGGAGATCTTCGACATGGATCGGGAAACGTGGACCTCGGCTCCGGCCCCACAAATCTCCGGCGCCTTCACATCCCCTTACGTGACGGTAACGACTCCCCAAAGCACCTATCAATTCCTGAACGGGAAATTATATGCCCTGTGGGAATCCGCTCCGAATCGAATCAACGTCGAAGTCTATGACCCCGGCGTTCGCACCTGGAGTCACGCTTCCGCGATCTACAGTCAAGGAGATAGGTTCGTGTCCACCGTCGTTTCCGGAAAGCTGTATGTCCTTTCATACTATGACAAATCGTCGCCCCAGGCGGACAGCTTGCCCGCCCTGTACGAATATCCTCCCCTTCCATAGTTCGGGATCGGCGCTCTAATCTTTCGAGCGCCACCCAACTATTTATCCCTGAACTGGCGGCATTCCCGGAGTATTATTTAGGCATGCCCGCCCAGCGACCGGATATATTCCAATTCACGGATTTTCGGGAATACCTGCGTTTACGCTACGCGGCCGAAAAAACCGACAGCCCGCGCTTTTCCCATCGATTCGTGGCGGAAAAAGTGGGTGCCAGCTCCACCGGATGGTTTTCGGACATCCTCAAAGGGCGCATCACTTTGACCGGCGTATATTCGGTCAAGCTCGCGAAACTGCTCGAGCTGAAACCGAACGAGGAGGATTTTTTCCAAACCCTGGTTCATTATGGGCAAGCGGGTTCCCTGGAGGAAAAAAACCATTACCTGGAAAAGATCCTGGCCTTTAAGGAGCTCAAGATCGATCTGGTGGGCAAAGACAAGTTCGAGTATTACAGCAAGTGGTACCATGCGGCTATCCGGGAACTCCTGCTTTTCTATCCCTATCGCGGCGACTTCGCGGATTTGGCGCGACGCCTGTCCCCGTCCATCCGTCCCGAACAGGCCAAGAAGGCCGTGCAACTCCTGGACCGATTGAATCTCATCGCCGTAGACCCCAACGGCATTTACCGCCCCACCGCCGCCATCCTCAAAAAAGACGCGGCCATCAAATCCATCCATTTGGAAAACTTCCTGAAGGCGAACATGGAGCTCGGGGTCCAGGCATTGGACCGTTACCCCAAGGAGGAGCGGGATATTTCCTCGGTGACGGTATCGCTGGAAGCCGAGGATTTCGAAAAGGCGCGGGAGGACATCAAGGCCTTGCGGAAACGCTTGCTGGCATTGAGCGAAAAACCCGGCACTAAAAAAAGAGTCTACCAATGCAATTTCCAGGTGTTCCCGTTGAGCCGCGAGGTGGAGGAAAAATGAAGACCAGCCAACCTCATTCCAAAGCGCCTGCATTTCTGGCGGCCGCAGCGCTGTTCTTGTGCTCCTGCAACTCCGAGCACGGGACTGTCCAGGTGACCCAACCCCAAGTTTCCAGCGCCGGCTCGGGACGCATTTTCGGGGAAGACGGAAAGCCGGTGGCGGACGCGGAAATCCACGTCGTTCCCGTGGGATATTTGCCGCAAGCGAGCCTCGCCAAGGCATCGGCCGACATCTACAAATTGAAAACCGACGCGGAGGGAGCCTTCTCCGTGAAGGGTTTACCTTCCGGCCAGTATAACATCATCGCCGCCAAGGGCGATCTGGCGTCCTTGCAGGACTCCGTTACCCTTTTCGGAGACTCCACCGCCCTGCCCCCGGATACCTTGCGGACGGCCGGCTCCGTCCGCGGCGTGGTGACCCTGGAGCCCAACCACAATCCTTCTACCGTAACCTTGCAGTTACTGGGGACGACGGTATTCGCGAACCTGGACGATCAGGGCCGCTTCGAAATCGGTGGACTGCCCCAGGGCCGGTATGCCGCCCGGTTTTCCACCATCCTCCCGGAGTACACCAACCTTTTCACCGGCTTCGCCGTGCAAATAGGTGGGGTGACCGACATCAAAGAACCATTCCGCATGAATTTTATCGGCATTCCCGTAGTTACCGGTCTCCAGGTGGCGATGATGGACACCCTGAACAGCCGGGTGAAAATCACGTGGAACCCTTCCCGGAGAACCGATCTCCTGGGGTACGCCGTGCTGCGCGATCCGTTCAACACCCAGCGTATCCAGGGGCAGCCCATTAACCCCTCACGTATCACCGACACGCAATACGTGGATACCCTGTCGCCCTCGCTTTCGGTCGGAACCCTGGGACAAGCCTGGGAGTATCGCGTGATTGGACAGGCCAAGAACGGAAAATACGGGGAATGGTTCGAATCAGTAGGCGTCAACGTGCCGCCGCCTTCGGCGGTTATGACCTCCGTCAATTTGACCCCGATGTCCCTGACCTTGAGGTTGGGCGAGTCCGGGAAGATCATCGCCGTCTTTTCAAATCCCAACCGGAAAATCAGCGCGGTCACGTGGATGGCCAAGGGGATTCGGTTCGGGAAAGATACCACATCGGCAGTCTCTTTGCCGTATACGGACACCTTGAAGACGAAACGATACGCCGCTCCGCCTAGTTCCGGCACAGATACGTTACGGTATACCGCCGGGCTCAAGCCCGAATCCGTGTCGTTGGTTTGCGTCACGACCGACGACGCCGGCATGGAATGGCCGGCGGATATCTATATCGGTGTGGTTCTCAATCCGCCCGTTGTTCAGGTCTCTCCCGACACGACGGTGGTGCCCGGGACCGTGCTGCATCTTCGGGCCAAAGGAACCGACATGTACGGCAAAGCCGCGAAGTTGGCCTGGGACATCGGCGGAACGGGGGTGTTTGTCCCGTCCACACATGGTGACACGGATGTTACGGTGTCGAACCAGGGATTCAAGTCCTTTCCCTGCATCCTGCGGGTCACGGACGAATACGGCAGTTTGATCCTGAAAACGGTTTCCGTCAACATCCTCCCGTTCCGACAATTACCTTCTCGACCGGTACATCCCCGCGATTGGTTGCCCTTGGGGGAAAGTCAACCTTATATGGCTACGTTGGGCGGAGTGATTTACGTTTTGGGCGGACGGGGAACCGCTGCCGTTGGCGCCTTTACGGCTTATGATACCTCATCCAAAACCTGGCAGGTCAAAGCGACTGCCGATACCGCCGCGCCGCTGTACGCCTTGAATGGAAGGCTGTACATGCCCACGCGGAATGCCTTGAAAGTTTATGATCCCATCGCGGACGAATGGGTTGTTGCACCGCCGCCTCCAGCACCTACCTTACCGGGCGATCGATTTACAGCCGTGGTGTTCCAGGACAAACTGTACATTGTCGCAGGAGCGAACCGAGCAACCAAAGTTGCCGGTGTCACCCAGGCGTTCGATCCGGCGATTGGTTCCTGGTCAACCTATGATTCTGCGCCGTGGTTTGAAGGCAGCCTCATGTACTATGATTTGGCACCCCTTTGGAATGGATTGCCTACCGATTTGATCGTGACGAAAGACCGTATTTTGGGGGTGTATTGCAATTGGCAGGTGGCAAGTTTTGATCCCGAAACAGGGATGTGGTCGCTGGGATCAAAATTGTGGAGTTCAGTATGGGGTCGATTTAAACCTTTGCCTTTGCTCCCGGACGGAGGTGCCAGGGTATGGGAAAATAATCAAGAGTTTTTTGTTGATGCGAGTGGAATCAACGAGTCATGGATGTGGAATTTGCCTGTTCGGAGAGGCGAATTTGGATATACGATAGAGTTTCAATCAATTTCTGGATCCACGTTTAGTTTATATCTGGATCCTCAGACAGGCTTTCTTCAAATTGAGAGAGAACCAGGGTCGAGTTACGATATTTATCAACCAGTAAGCATGCATCACGTCACGGGCGACCATTTCGCCTCCATCACCTTGGGCAGCAGCATTTTTATCCTGACCTATACGGCTGTCGCAACCCCGGGAAGCCCGGACCTGCCGGCCTTTTACCAGTATTCGCCCCTTGATTGAGAGGAAGATATTCCATGCCCGCGAAGCATTCGCTAATGAGCCCCTACAACCCACTGCTTAAACTGGGCCTGTGCCTGTCGCTGGTTTTTTCCGCGTGTCAAACCGACAAGGTCGCGCCCACGGGCGATTCCGGCAGCGGCGCGGGGCCCAAGATTTTCCGGCCCGACGGGACTCCGGCGGCGGGAGCGCGCGTGCAACTCGTGCCGGTGGACAACAACCCCAAGCCGGGCCTCGCCAAGGAAGCGGCGGGAGTTTACAAGTTGGAAACCAATGCGGACGGCAAATACGATCTGACCGGGGTTCCGGCGGGCCAGTACAACGTCTTTTCGGCGCAAGGCGATTTTGTGGCATTACAGGATTCCGTGCGCGTCAACGACGGTCCCGCGAC
The DNA here is from genome assembly GCA_017881725.1 of Fibrobacteria bacterium. GTDB lineage: Bacteria > Fibrobacterota > Fibrobacteria > UBA11236 > UBA11236 > Chersky-265. The sequence goes on along the minus strand of JADGQO010000027.1, from coordinate 1,548 downwards.
GATTAAGAACGATACTTTGGCCCTGCCCGGCACGCTTTCCGGCTTCGTGGCGTTGCAGCCGAACCACAATTCCAACTCTGCCCTGGTCCAGCTTTTGGGTACCACGGTCTACACCAATGTCGGGGAGGACGGCCGATTCGAAATCGGCGGTCTGGCGGCGGGCAGCTACGCCGCGGTCATCTCCACCAGCCTTTCGGACTACTCGGCCCTGTTCACCGGCTTCAGCATCAAGGCCGGAGCGCGGACCGATCGCAAGGACACTTTGCGGCCGCCGTACCAAGGCGTCCCCCTGGTAACCGGACTTCATGTGGCGATGATAGATACCGTAAACAGCCGCGTGAAAATCGCCTGGAATCCCTCCAGGCGGACCGATCTTCTAGGCTACGCCGTCCTGCGCGATTCTCTCAACGCCCCGCGCATTCAGGGGCAGCCCATCAATCGCTCCCGCCTCACCGACACTCAATACGTGGATACCTTGGGGTCCATGTTTTCGGGCGGAGTCCCGGAGCAAGCCTGGGAATATCGCGTGATTGTCCAAACCAAGAGCGGAAAATTCGGGGAATGGTTCGAATCGGTGGGAGTCAGGGTGCCTCCGCCTTCGGCGCTAATGACCATCGTCACGGTAACCCCGAAAGCCCCGACCTTGCGTTTAGGCGAGTCCGGGCAAATCATCGCCGTTTTTTCCAGTCCCTACCGGAAAATCAGTGCGCTTACATGGACGGCCCATGGCATGCGGGCGGGGGAGGATCCCACGCGACCGACCTTATTGCCGTATACGGACACGCTGAAGATCGTGAGATACGCCTCTGCGGCGGGTTCAGGCGCGGATACCTTACGGTATACCGCCGGGCTTATACCCGAAACGGTGTCGTTAGTTTGCGTGGCAACAAACGACGCAGGCATCGATTGGCCGGCGGATATCCGTATCGATGTCGTTCACACTCCGCCCGCAGTCCAGGTCTCCCCCGATACGATCGTGATGCCCGGGACCGTGCTGCACCTGCGAGGAAGGGGAACGGATATGTTCGGGAAACCAACAAAATTGGAGTGGGACATCGGTGGAACTGGAGTCTTTGTCCCGACCGCCCGTGGTGACACGGATGTTACGGTACCGAACCATATGTTCAAACTGTTTCCCTGTATCCTGCGTGTTACGGATGAATATGGGGGTTTGATTCTTAACAGGGTGTTGAAAAAGTCTTTTCGATACCCTGAAAACGGGTTCGAACTGGCGAAATCGGTCTGATTTCGATTATCATAGGTAACGTGCATGATACGCAAATCGCCTTTTTCAACACCCTGTTAAAAAGATTAAAGCCAGCACCCCTCCGTTTCAAAAATTGCCACCCCGACCGGTTCCTCCCCGCGATTGGTTACCCTTGGGGGAAAGCCAACCCTATTTGGCCTCCTTGGGCGGGGTGATTTACGTATTGGGCGGTCGGGGAAACGCTTCCGTTGGCGCTTTTACTGCATACGATACTGTGTCCCAAACCTGGCAAATCAAAGCGACCACCGATACGGCGGCGCCGCTGTATGCCTTCGGCGCCA
>JADGQO010000196.1 GCA_017881725.1 Fibrobacteria bacterium | reverse complement strand
GTGAATTCCCGGAAAAGGGAGCTAACCCTTGAAATTTCAAGGGGATGAAAACTAAATTGATCCGCTCATCTTATAAAACGGATTCCGAAACATGAAAAGAACCTTTCAGCCCCGCAACCGGAAACGCGTCAACAAGCATGGCTTTCGCGCCCGCATGGCCGACAAAGACGGACGCGCCGTGCTTTCGCGCCGCCGCGCCAAGGGTCGCCATCGTTTAACGGTGAGTGATACCATGTCCCACAAGGATATCTAACCTCTTGCATTCGGGGGGAGTTTTGCATTTTGGAAAGCTCTACCCCGTCCTCTAGCGCATCGCCGCGACCCCTTTCCCCGAAAAGCCCCTTTTCTTTGAAAAGGCTTTCCCTGCAAAGTAGTCGGCTGAATAAGCCGTATATGTATCAAAAAGTTTTCCAAACCGGCAAAGTCCTTCGCGGCAAGCCCATCACTTTGCGATACTGCCGCATCGACGCGGATCATACCCGCGTGGGTTTCATCATCCGGAAAAAAGTCGGCAATGCTTGCATGCGCAATTCGATCCGTCGCACCTTGCGCGTTTCTTTCCAGGCCATCGCCCCGAAAATGCCGGAAGGCACGTGGATTATTTTCGACGTGTCCGATAAGGCGTCTCTGTTGCGGCGCGCGGAATTGAAAATCGAAGCGGATCAATTGTTACTCGCTGCGTCCAACGCACCCGCAGGCCTTGCTGCGGCTGTGCCCATCGGGTCTGCGTCAAAAGCGCCCGCATCAATCGCCTCCGCGCCAACTACGTCCGCGTCCTTCGCGGCGGGGTCGATGGCGGCCGCGTCCACCGCATCGGCATCGAATGTCGCTGGGTCGATGGGGGCGACCGGCGCCGACGGCGAAGAAACGCGCCCCGCGCCGGCAACGATCAAACTCCATCCGAAAAAGTGGAACGGACCGGCTTGAAATGAAATTCGCCGCGCTGTTCCTCATCCGAATGTATCAAGCTATTCACGGATCTTTTTTCTTCGGCACGTGCCGGTTTTATCCGTCCTGCTCGCAATATGCGTTGGACGCCATCGAGATGCGCGGTGTGGGGCAGGGAATGGTCTTGGCGATATGGCGCACCCTGCGCTGCCAACCTTTTTGCAAGGGCGGTTGGGATCCCGTGCCGCCCATGCGCGGTTGGGACGCAGCTCCGAAATCGATGGCGCAAAACCCTTACCGCCTCGCGCGCAAAAACACACCCATCCCTTTAACGACGGCCCGTAACGGCGATCGGCAACATGCGACGGTATCCGCTGCGGATCATGCCGGAGCATTCGCCGCCGCGACGGCCGCAAGCATCGGCGCGGAGTCATTCACCACTCGAATTCGAAATCGTTTTAGCGAGCGCAACTCGAACCGCAACGGCGGACGCGCATCCGGCGAGGCTCACAGCCCGTCGTTTCATTTGAACACTTCAGGAGTTTCCCTTGATCAATAGAAATACTTTGCTGGCCTGGATCCTGCTCATGGGCCTGATGCTTTTCTGGACCAACTACAAGCAGAAGCAAACCCTGGCCACTATGAAGGCCAAGAAAGAACAACAGCGCATCGACTCGCTGGCCAATGTCGCGAAGAACGGCGGTAAGGCGTTGAATGCGGCGGAAGCCAATTCCGGTGTCGCAAATGGTTCCTCCAATCCCGGTGCGGTCGGAACTGCCGGCGCCGCCTCAGCGCAGCTTTCCCCAGCGGGCGCAAGCGCCGCGTCGAACACGCCGATGTCGCCCAAGGACAGTGCCGCCGCCAGGGCCGCGCAGGCATTGGTCGTGGCCGAACGCCACATCACGGTGGAAACCAAAAAGTTCATCGTCCGCCTGGACAACCAGGGCGCGCGCGTCGAAGGGCTGACGCTCAAGGACATGGCCGGACATAAGCCGCTCAATGCGAATATCATTCCGGACAATCACGGCGGAGCCCTGACCTTGACCATCGACAACCAGGACTTGAGCAAAACGCTGTGGCAGGTGGAAGGGAATGACAGCGTATTCGCAGTCGAGAAAAACCCTATCACCATCACGTTCAAAACCACTTTGCCTGGAACGCAGAAAACGATCAAACGCGAATTCACGTTCTTTCCCGACGACAATAAATTCACCCAGCATCTGGAATCCAGCGATCTGATCAACAGTTACGAGATCGATTGGAAGGCCGGCTTGGGCGAGACGGAAAAGATCCAGCATGCCAAGGGTTTCGGCTTGATGAACACGTTCTTCAGCGAAGTGGCCATGGACAACGGCAGCAACGTGAACCGCGTGTCGTTCCTGGGCAGGAAAACCTTCAATGCCGAAAGCGGCGTGATACGTTGGGTGGGTTTGCGCCGCAAGTACGTGGCCGCCATGTTGAACTTCAACAAGGAGACGACCAACAAGGTCGTGGCAAACGGATACCTGGCGAACGGCGAAGAGGACAAATCCTATCCCAAGGATTATGAATTGCAGGTCGTCGGATCGAATTATGACGAGAAGGACTTGGACTTCGATTTCGTCATCCTGCCCTTGGCCTATGACCAATTGATCGCTTACCATCAGAATTACGAGAAGATCATTTTTTCCGGTTGGGAACAACTGTTCCGCGCCGACATCTGGTACGTGGCCTTGTGCGGCTTCGTGCTGCATACCCTGAAATTCTTCCACAGCATCATCCCCAATTACGGCATCGCCATCATCCTCCTGACCTTGTTGGTCCGGCTCATCACTTTCCCGCTCACCATTGCGCAGACCAAGCAGGGCGTGAAGATGCAGCAGCATATGCCCGCCATCCAGAAAATCCGCGAGAAGCATAAGGGCAATGCCCAGAAAGCCAATCTGGAAATCATGGAGTATTACAAAAGGGAAGGCGTGAATCCGCTGTCGGGCGTGATGGGCTGCTTTCCGGTTTTCCTCCAGATGCCGATTTTCATTTCGCTGTTCAACGTGCTGGGCCGCGCGGTGGAATTGAAAGGCGCGCCGTTCTTCGGCTGGATCCATGACTTGGCCCTGCCGGACGTGGTGATGGACAGTTTCCAGGTGCCGTACGTTTTCCCTGTCGGCCTCACCATCCTGCCGTTCTTCATGGCCATCACCATGTTCTTCCAGATGAAGTTGTCCATCAAGGATCCGAACCAGAAGGCCATGGTCTGGCTGATGCCGGTGATGATGTTCCTCTTCTCCTGCGCGTTCCCGTCGGGCTTGGTGCTTTACTGGACCGTGTCCAACCTGTTCACCATCGGCCAAACCTATTTCTATACGAACAAGCTGAAGGGTTCGCCCAACGCGGTTCTCGTGTCGAAAACCGGTCCCGGCGGCAACGGCAACTCCAAGACTTCCAAGTCCAAGGGCTGAGGATTAGCGATTGCATGGCGATACCATAGTCGCCCTTTCCTCGCCGCCCGGAACCTCCGGCCTGGCCGTGCTCCGCGTGTCGGGGCCGGCCTGTCTTTCCCTGATCGAAATCCATTTGGGCCGTAAGGTGTGCCAGCTGCGGCACGTGTACTATGGCGCGTTTCGGGAGGGCGGTTCCGGGAAAGGACGCTCTGTTATCGATGGGCCCGAAGTTGAATACGGGGATGGGCGCGTTGTCGACGATGGGCCCGACATGGGGGCCCAAGCGGAGTCCTCCGGGGTCGCTGGGCAAGGCTTGGGGTCGACGGGGGAATCCGGAGTAATCGATGCGCTGGGCGCCGACTCCAGGGGAAAACTCTCTGTCAACGAGGGGCCGAACTCCGCGTCCGCCGCGCGGTCCGCAGCATCGGAAAACCTGCGCGTTGTTCCATCCCTCCCTCGCCCCAACCCAGGCGAGATTATCGACCGACTCAACTTCGTGTACTTCGCCGCGCCGGCCAGTTCCACGGGCGAAGACGTGCTCGAGTTGTATCCGCATGGCAATATGCTTCTGGTCGAACGCATCTTGAAAAACTTGCTCACGCATCCTGAAGTGCGGTTGGCGCACCCGGGCGAATATACGCGGCGGGCCTTCGAGAACGGGAAAATCGATTTGCTCCAAGCCGAGGCGGTGGGCGAGTTGATCCATGCGGAGACGGCGGCGGGAATCCGCAATGCCCAGCGCATCGTGGGCGGGGCGTTGAGCGCGCCGTTGAAATCCCTACGCGACGCGCTCTTGGATGTGTCCGCGCGGTTGGAGCTCGACGTGGACTTTTCCGAGGAGGAAGCGGATCCGGATTTCGCATCGTGGTTGCCGCGCATCGAATCCGTACATGCGTCGCTTCACTCGCTCATGGAGGGTTTCGAACAGGGCCGTAGCCTGGCGCGCGCGCCGCGCATCGCCATCGTGGGCGCGCCCAATGCGGGCAAGTCCAGCCTCATCAACGCCCTGGTCCAGGAGGACAGGCTTCTGGTCTCCGAAATTCCCGGAACCACGCGCGATTATGTGGACGTCCCTTTGCGATTACCCGGCGGGCTAATTCACCTGGTGGATACAGCCGGATTGGGAAAGCCCGTGGACGGTCTTGATGCCTTGGCCATGGAGCGCACGCGGCGGCAATGGAGCCGGGCCGATGCAACGGTGTGGGTGGAAGACGGGAGCACGCTTGCCGGTGGGTCGATGGATAAACGCGGCGGCGGTGAGTCGATGGGGGGGCCCGATGGATCCCTGAATCGGGAAGACCTGAGCGGGGAGATCTCGTTGCGCCTCCGGACCAAAAGCGATTTGCCGGAGCATACGTCACATCCAGGTTACCTATCCGTTTCCAGCCTTACGGGCCGGGGATTGCCGGAGTTCCGGCAACGGTTGAACGATTTGGTGTTTCATAAACGCGAAGCGGGTGAGGCCCTGACCTTGGCCACGGAGCGTCAATTCCGCGCGGTGGAAGCGGCGCGCGGGCGCGTGGAGGCGGCTTTGGAGTTGTTGCGCGGAAAACCGGCGATTGAGATCCTGGCCTTCGAGGTGCGCGAGGCGGCGGGGCATCTCAAGGAGTTGCTGGGAGAGATTTCCAGCGACGAGGTGTTGCAAAAAATTTTCGCCGGGTTTTGCATCGGGAAGTGAATCCCGACAACGCAACCCGACTTTTTCAACAACCGGCTAGAGGGACATCCACGTGTGCGTCGTGACTTGATCCCCGACCTTCAGTTTAAAAATGCACGCGCCGGAAACGGTATTCATGCGATTCGAAAAAACCGAGAGGCGATGCGCTCCGGCGGACTGGCTTCCGTCGAGCAAAACCGCAACGACACGTCCCTGGCTATCATAGGCGGTGAGGTTAACATCTTGCGAGGACGCGAGGTTAAAGGAAACCTCCACGTTCCGGGTTTCGGGATGGAAATCCATGGACGCTTGATGATTAAGCGGGCGATCCGCCGGAATGGCAGTCGTTGCTTTAACGGTAAAAGCTCCGCTTACCAGCACATACGGCGCGTTTCCCCCGACACCACCCGGTGCAGATGTGTTCATCGCGTCGGTACATGTGGCCCCGGCTTTTTGACAAACCCGGATTTTTCCAGTAGTCGTTGCTTCCGAAGGCAATCCGCATTTGACGGTGAAGGTACCGGAGGTCTTGGTATCGTATCCCGACTTTAGGGTTGTCCAGGTTTTCCCGCCATCTTTTGAGAAATCGAAATTTGTGCCGCCTGGATGGTAAATGGACACCGTGAATTTCACGCTGATGGAATCACCCACCGTGAAGGATTCCCCACCCGCCGGCAAAAACCCGGTGGCATCCAAATGCGCCCCGGCCAATCCCATCGCGGCCAATAAAGTCATTCCTGAAAGTACCGATTTCATGCTGAACATTTTCATCTCCATCCTGAGGGATCAGCCCCCCGATTTGATTCACCCCGGCGGATTCCACGTGAACCCGCCCTCCCAATTATCCGCCCCGCTGGTTTCCCCTTTGCCATTTTGGCTTCGCCGGCGCTTCCGTCAAAGTAGGCAAATTCCCCCACTTGCGCACCACGAAACCCAAAACAGAGGGTTAAGCAAAAGGGATAAGAATAGGTCGGGTAATAATGAAAATCGTTACAGTTTTTTTTTAGTTAAATCCAATAGCATGCACAAACGTGTCCTCGCCCGCTTTCTCGAGTTGACCATCGGCTTGGGGTTGGTGGCCTGCAACTCCATTAATTCATCGCCGGATGTCGACCGTCCCGTTGTTGACAATCCCCCCACCTTGTTGCAATCGGTGGAAATCGATTTGGGAAGCGCTGGCCGTTACATGGAATATGTCGGATCCAAGCTGACCGCCGACGGCATTTTGGCGGTTTACCAATGCGGGGGTGATTGCGGGGACGGGAGCGATGGCCTCATGGTGCTGCGGTTTCCGGAAAAGGGGGCGTATTCCATCCAAAGAATTCATCCGGGAATCGCCGGTACCTGGTGGAAAAATACGACGCGAATTTCAATCCGATCGGGGAATTTCCAGTGGAAGCCAGCCTAGCCATGACTTACGGAGGGTTTTTCTATGGATTGACTGGATACGGGGATTCGCAGCTGGTGGTTCAATACGGCCCGGATTTCGCAGCCCGGAAACAGATTTTCATCCAGGCGAGGTCTCTGTCGCTCATCGAAGCGGATTCGCTTGGCAACGTCGTGTTGTTGGGCGCGAGCGGAAGTCAGGTGCAGCTCGCAAAGCTGGACTCCCACCTCAATATCATATTCTCAAATGAATACTTCGGGGGGCTTTCCCATTTCCTGATTAATAAGACTTTTAATAGTGGGGACACCACCACTTCCCATCTGTATTCTCTGGAAAAAGACTGGGATACCGTCCACCATATGGAACGGCTTAGCCGAGGGCTGAATTTTTGGGGGAGGGAAATCAAGCCCAGCAGGGATGGGAGCCTGTACATCCTGGGCGATGCCAGCTTTACCTACGACTTAAGCACAAGAACAATCAGTACCTCCAAAATCCTTGCATACCGAGTCCAGGTCCGTTAGACGGGGATAAAGCGCACAACCGTGTATGGCGTAGATTATTCAATGCGGCGAAGCCGGATTGCTATCCTGGAATACCGAATCGATGGCATTCCCGGAGGTGGAATCCGGGAGCGGGTTCACGGCTTTGAGATGCAGCAGATCGCCGAGCGGGTCGGCGGCTCCCTGCGGGGTGATTTCCAGGATTTGCGGCGAGGTGCGGCTGGAATTCCCGTGCACGTCTTCGGCCCATAACGAGAAGGAATAAAAACCCGGCTTTTGACGGCGGCCCGCTCCGTCCAATCCATCCCAACGGATAACGCGCGGAGGCAAATCGCGTCCTTCGAAACGGCGGACTTCCGCGCCGGCTTTTCCATCGGCCCCGATAGCATGCAGGGTTAGGTTCCAGGCGCGGATACGGCCCATGCTGCGGCCCGGATCCGGATCCATGACGAGGGAATCCTGATCCAGGTAGCGGAGAGGATTCAACGCCGCTTCGGCTCCGGCTGCGCTCGGCGGCTCCGACAGGGCGCCTCCTTCGCGGGCGGACACGCGGAAAAAAATTGCGACGGCCCCGTTGCTGTCGACGGGCGCGCGGATTCGATCGGCGCGCACCCACACGGATGGGCGATCGGTGAGGCGCACGCGGCCCAGGCGCAGGTTCACGGAGAGGGAATGCGTGGGACCGTATTCACCCATCAGGGAATCGCCCGTGCCGGTGTCGAAGGTATATCCGCACAGCACGTTGATTCCACCCGCAGGCAAATTGAGGAACAGGCTGATAGCCATGCCGGGATCTCCGAAGTGGGACATCAGGACCGTCGCGCGCAGGCCCAAGCGGCCTTCGGGCGTGAAGCTCGAAGCCAGGGAGAAGGCCTGGCCGAAATCCATGAAGGGGAAATCCTCGGCGCGCAATTCGTAGTACAGATCGGGGTCGTGGAAGGTAAGGCCCAGAACCCGGAAGCCCCGCGTTTCCAGGCCCATGGAGGCGAGGTAACTTCTACGTGTCCCGTAACCTTCAGGTTTCTGCCCCGCACCCGAAGCCAGCAGGTTGTCGAGCGCCAGCCCTCCCCGGAACAGGGTGTTGGGTCGATAGAGCAAGCCAAGTCCCGCGTCCACGCCGAAGCCGTGCAAGCCCGCTCCGCCGCCGGCCCCCACGGTATGCGCGGTATAACCGAGCGACACTTCCGGCCAGGCTTCCCAAGACGCCCCGGCGATCAGCCCCGCGCGCGCCGGTTGTTGCCGGCCCTCCGCCCGCGAGTCGAAATAATACCCGAAAGCATAGGACGACACCTCGCCCGCGCGCGCGCCGAACAACGCGTACGGCGAAGTGCCCTCGGACAATCCCATCAGGCCCGTTTCCAGTTGGAAGGGATCGGGAATGGACAAGGCGGCGGGATTGACGAACAACGCGGCGACCCCGCCGGCATGGGCCGCGCCGCCTCCGGCGAAGGATGCCGAAGCGGTGCCGACGGGAGGGTTGGGCAATGTGGGCCGGGCTCCCACGGGGGGAGCGAAGCCGGAAAGGAGGGCGAAGATCGCCGTGGCGAGGGCGGTGAAGGACGCTGCGGTTGGGTAAACGGCGGATAGGGCTGCGTCGCGGAGGATGGAAAAAGCGATGCGAGCGGCGCGCAACAATGGCAACGGCGTCGCCGCGCACGCCGAAGCGTAGGGCGCGGAGCGCTTGCGGAAGAAATGTTTCACCTGGTGATTATAGGGTCTTGGGCGGAAAGGATGCAACCGATGGAATCGGCGATCAAGTGAAGAAAATCCGGATTTCGAACGAACTCACCGGTAAAAAATCGCCTTTGGCGTCGCTTCCCCGCGCCACTTTCTTGTTCCAGTCGCGAAACGACACGGTTAGGTTTGAGGCATTCAACAGGTTATATAATCCTCACACCCAGTACGCCATGCTATGAACCATTACCCAGGATATTGTTAATTGAATCCGTAAGGTCAGTGGTGAAGTCGACGTCAAGGGGATCCCACAATGACCTTCTTATCGGAAGGCTTCGCTTCGATGATCTTGTTTGAAAGCCAGCCCATTAATGTTCCATTCCCAGGATAATGAATGTCCGCGATTTTCCATTGGTCTTTTTCTTTGCGAAGAAAATATTTTAAGGTCTGCTCGCCGCCATTTCGTATGTGAACGTTAAACACCATGCCGGGAAATCGGCTTTCGTTTTCGATTCGAACTTGAAACCCATCCAGGCTATAGTCTTGCGCGGCATAGATCGGATTCGCGTCCAGATTACAAATCTCCTTGGTCCTTTCTTTGCACTTTTCATCTTCGTAAAAGAGCCTTACCAGGACCGAGTCAAAATACTTCGAGGTGGCGCCCGTATCGGCGTAGTCCAACCCTTTATTCAGTCTGATGTCGTCGGCCTTCAGTACACCTTCAACCGTTTGTTTCGCCGCCTCTAAATCAGAAAGCGTTTTTTTTGAAGGACTGCTTTTGGAATCGCAGGAAACAATCAATGCGGCGCCGATACACGCAAGGATAACCTTGGGGCCCAAAATCCCATCGTTGGATTGAATTTTTGGCATCATTCCGATTACCTCGATTTCCAATTTTGTTCTTTGTGGGCGCTTTTTTTGTTACGGCTGCGCTCGCAGAAAACGCTGAGCTCCCGGGTCGGTTACGCAAGAAATATTCGTTTCCGTCCGGGGCTGCCGGCCGCCGATAAGTTTCCTGATTTTTTTGCGCGGCCCGTGAAGATTAGCCGGGGAGATCAATACGGCGGTCTGCGGCCTATCGAAGCCGACCGCCGGGTGGGTACTCTTTGCGAATGAGGAAAAGGCTTTGCGCCGTCCCCAGGGGCAAGCGAAGCCTACTGGCCGTCTTTCAAAATCCGCAGCGGCATCACGATGAAGAAATAGTTCGGCTTTTCCACCGCCGGTTCCACGATGATGGCGCCCAGCGGATTGTTGAACTTGAAAACCACCTCTTCGGTATGGATGAGGCGGAACACTTCCAGGATATAATTGGCGTTGATGCCCACTTCCACCGGGTCGCCGGTGTATTCGATGGGCACGGATTCCTCCGAATCGCCGCCTAAGTCCTGGTTCTTGGCCGACAGGGCCAGACTGCGGTCGTCGAAGCCGAACACCACCAGGCGCGTCTTGGCGTTGGCCATGGTCGCCACGCGGCGGATGACCGAGCTCAGATGTTCGCGATTGGCCTTCATGGTTTTCGAGAAGCCCTTGGGAATCACGTTTTCGTAATTGGGGTACGGGCCTTCGATCAACTTTGTGAATACCGTAATGGTTTCCGTGCCGAAGCGCGCGTTGGCGGAGCCGATGTCCACCTGGATCAACTGCTCCTTGTCCTCGGACATGTGCAGGATTTGGCTCAGCGCCTTGGGCGGCAAAATCACGCCGGGCTGCGCGGGAGCTTGGACCGCCGTCCAGGCCTTGCCCAGACGATGCCCGTCGGTGGCGACCATTTGCAAATTGCCGTCCTTGAACTCGCAATAGCCGCCGGTTAAGCTCATGCGGCTGTAATCGGTGGAAACGGCGAAGGCGGTTTTCTCGGACAAAAATCGCAAGTCCGAAAGCGGGACCTGGAAGCCTTTGGCCGAACCCAAATCGGGCAGGGACGGGTATTCGCCCGCGTCGAACCCGGTCAGATTACAATGGAAACCCGACTCGGATTTGATCGTCACCATGTAATCGTCGACGGAAACGACCACGGGAAAGTCCGGCAGTTCCTTGACCACTTCCAAAAGTTTCTTGGCGTTGATGACGATTTCGCCGTCCTTATGACCCTCCACCTGGAGCTTGAGGACGATGGTCATGTCCAAATCCGTGGCGCGGATTTCCAGGCTGTTGCCTTCCAGCTTGAGGAGCAAGTTGTACAAGATCTGCAACGTGGTCTTGTTGGGAATGGCGTTGCAGGCCATGTGCAGAGCATCCAGGAATACCGGTTTGTTGGCTTCGAACTTCATACCTATCCTTCCACCGAACGGCCGCGCGGCCCCTGACGGGTCCCATGATGGGGGCCCTGTTTCCCAACCCGCTTTCAGCCCGGAAAACCTGGTAAAAGATAGTCTATGCGCGCGCGAGGTAAGGCGGGCAGCCATTGAAATCGCTCCCGGCCGTGACTAACTTTTTCCGCCACGCATGATCATCGAACCCAAAATCCGCGGCTTCCTCTGCACCACGGCCCATCCCATTGGATGCGCCGCGCAGGTGGAACAACATATCGCCCTCGTCAAAAAAAATGGACCCATACCCGGCGGCCCGAAAAAAGCCCTGATCCTTGGATCTTCCACGGGATACGGATTGTCCACGCGCATCGTCGCCGCCTTCGGCTGCGGAGCCGCGACACTCGGCCTCGCCTATGAACGCCCCCCGGAAAAAGGCCGCACCGCCTCGCCCGGCTGGTATCAGACCAAAGCTTTCGAAGCCCAGGCCACGGCGGCCGGACTGTGGGCGAAAAGCCTCAACGGCGACGCCTTCTCGGCGGACCTGAAGGCCCAAGCCATCGACATCCTGAAACGCGAAGTGGGCCCGGTGGATTTGATCGTGTACAGCCTCGCGTCCCCGCGGCGCACGCATCCGGTCACGGGCGTGACCTACAAGTCCGTGCTCAAGCCCATCGAAGGCTCATACACCAATAAGACCATGGATTTCAATAATGGCGTGGTGACGCAAATTACTTTGGATCCGGCTACGCCCGAGGAAGTGTCCGACACCATCGGCGTGATGGGCGGCGAAGACTGGGAAATGTGGACCGATGCCTTGCTGCAAGCGGGCCTCGTGGCTCCGGGCTGCGTGAACATGGCCTATTCCTATATCGGCCCCAACGTGACGCAACCCGTGTACCGCAGCGGAACCATCGGCACCGCCAAGAATCATTTGGAAAACGCAGCCCATGCCCTCGACGCCAAGCTTAAGGCTTTGGGCGGTCGCGCCTTCATTTCCGTGAACAAGGCCTTGGTGACGCAAGCCAGCTCGGCCATCCCCTTCATGCCGCTCTATATCAGCGTGTTGTATAAAGTGATGAAGGCCAAGGGCATCCACGAGGATTGCATCCAGCAAATGGACCGGCTCTTCCGTACCAAGCTTTACACCGCTGCGGCCCAATTCGGCAAACACGCGGAAGTGGACGCGGAAAAGCGCGTTCGCATGGACGATTGGGAATTGCGCGCCGACGTGCAGGCCGCAGTGGAAGCGCTGTGGGAAACCGTGAAGACGGAAAACGCCGCTACGGATTCCGATTTGCTCGGCTATCGTGGGGACTTCCATCGCCTGTACGGTTTCGGCGTACCGGGCGTGGATTATTCCGCCGACGTGCCCGAGAGCATGATTTAACCGCGTCCGCTCCCGCGAAGCGCCTATCGAAGCGAAGCGCGCTTCGTAGAGAAGCGCGCGTTATTCCACCGCGCTGCGACTATTTTTCCGCGCTACCGATCACTTTTCATCGCTTCCGATGAAGCGATAGAGCGTCGCGCCGACCACGGCGCCGGCAATTGGCGCCACCCAGAACAACCAGAGCTGTTGAATGGCCCATCCTCCGACGAACAAGGCCAAGCCCTGCGGAGCGCGTTTATCCGTAGCGCCGAGAATGATGAACAGGAACATCATGGTCATGACCGTTTCGCAAACCAAGGCCGCCACGAGGCCATAACCGCCGGGCGAATGCGCCCCGAACCCGTTGGAAGCGAAGCCCGCTGAAACGTCGAAGCCGGACTTTCCACTGGCGATCAAAAAGAGCGCGCCCGCTCCGACGACGCCTCCCGCGACCTGCGCGGCGATATAGGGAGCCAATTGTTTGGCGGGAAATCTGCCCGCCGCCCACAACCCGATGCCGGGGCGTTAGGGATTGTTAAAAGCGGACTGATTCCAAATCCGTCATCAATTTTTCCTTGCGGCCATGGTTCCAGTTCGTGGCCTCGCCGAGAATTTTTTCGCCATCGGTGGTCAGGTCCGCCAGCCAATTCTTCCAAAAGCCCAGGTTGGCCTCCTTGGCCATCAAATTATCCCAATTGGTTTGGAACATTTCCCGGAGTCGGTGCAACTTGGGCATCAGGTTTTCGTCGCTGGTTTCGTGGATGAGGTCCGCGAGCAAGGCCTCCAGCTCATGGCGTTTTTTCCTCAGATCACGGCGCGGCCCATAGGATTTTTTCCAGGCCCAACGCGCGGCCAAAGTGCCACCGGCGACGACCGCTATGATTAAACCGGCCTTAACGGTTTTTTCCAACAACCCCGACGATTTCTTATGACGCAATTTTTCCTCCAGTGAATTCCAGGCGGGCTTCAACCCGCGTCCGTTGATTTCGAAAAGTTTGAATAAGGTCAACATATCTTCCGTCCTTTGGTTAAGAAGTGCGTTGCATGAGTCGGTTCCACATCCCGAGGCCTTCAATTCATCACCAGGATTTTTGCGAGCGTGTATTTTCCGAGGGATTTCAGTTTGGCGATGTACAGGCCCGGGGGCAGGCCGCGCGGAGGGCCGTCGGCTTGGTTCCCCACGGAGCCGCTCGCCTGGCCGTCGAACAATACCGCCGCGACGCGGCCCTGGGGGTCAAACAATTCCAGTTTCGCTTTTCCATCGGCGGGAACGCGGAAGCGTAATCCTTGGTAGGGATCGGAAGGGACGAAGCCGAAATCCCGCGCAGCCTGGGCGGGGAGCAACGGCACGGCATTGGGCGAGGGCACCGTAATCCGGTTGGACGCCAAGGTCACGGCCGCGATTCTGGCTAAAGCGCGGCCGGTCATGGAGGCCCCCGTTTTCATGACGATGGATTGATCCGCCATCAAGGTACCCGCGAATACGGAGGTGGTTCCCAGCATGGCCGAGGAGCCGACTTGCCAGAACACGTTGGAGGCGCTCGCGCCTCCCGCCAGCTTGACTTGGATGCCGTTGCCCACGTTGAGAAGGGTTGCGATTTGGAAGATCCACACGTCGGAAGGGCCGCCCATCAAGGTGAGGTCCGACCCGGTGATGAAGAGATCGCCCGTGCTCTTGTAAAGCCCCGGCGCCAGGACCATGCCGCCAATCTCGCCGGCGCCGGGATTCAGAAAACGCCCCGTCGGCACCGGAGTGCGGCCCGCCGCGTCATTGTACGCCGTGGTCAAATCGCTTTTGGCGGCCGTAAGTTCCGTGGCCGCCGCGATGCTGCCGGCGGGTCCGGAAGCATCGACCGAATACATTTTCCCGGTGACTTCCTCCGCCCCGAACCCCGTGATTTTGCTTCCCGCAGCCGGGCTCAATCCCACGTCCCCGACGATGGCCGAGGCGGGAATATCCGAAACCAGCGAGCCGGCCAGCACGGCATAATGGGTCGTGGACCTTAGGTTGATGGGTTCCAAGGCTCCAGAGAGGGCGGGCATAACCGCGGCCAGGCGAATAGCGGTGGACCACCGAAACGCGCCTGACGCACGGCGGGAAGCTGGGCGGGCTGATGGGACAGGAAATGGAAATTTAGGGTACATGGTCGGCTCCCTCTTTTTTCGTGCAGTTCATGTTTTCAAAATTCATCTTGCTCCCGAGGCGGCATATGGGGTGTAACCCCCATGTTACCCAAGGATGCGCGTCCCGGGTAGAGTGCCCATCCGGAGCGCCGGTTTCGGCGCGCCGACCCTGCGGCTATGAACCGCCGCATTCCCAGGCGGAGCGGGCGGACCGATCCTTGTCCTTTCCGAAACGAGGCGGCTGATAAAGCATTTCCACTCCGGTGTCGGGACCGCAATTTTCCCGTTCGGCCCGGCCGAGGTAGCGGTTGCGGTCGGGGTCCGGGCGGGGGTGTGCGAGAAAGGGGCGCAAGGCCTCCACGTCGTAAAGGGCGACTGTGACCTCCGTCTGGGTATTTTCCTTCAGACGCCGGAAGGATTGGCGCGTAATGTCCCTGGCCAAGGCGCGTAGGTTGGTATTCGCGTAGAGCGCGGTATCGTTGCGAGGCGCGAAACCGTCGCGCGGAGCGGATTCACCGTGAGAGGCGAGACTGTCACGAGGCGTAGATTCGCCGTGGGAAAGTTCCAGGAAGGCCCGCGTGTCGAAGTAGGAAAGGTGCAAATCCGCCGGCGAGGCGATCACGAAATCGGCGTCCTGGGACAATGCGGAGATGGTTTCCGGCGTGCCGCCCCGGCAGGTGGACAAAACCACCAGGGAAAATGGTTTTCCCGCCGCGCCAGGGACGCGCGCGTCAGCTATCGCCCCGGCCTGGTTCGAATCCGGAGCGAAACCGTGCAGGCCGCGCTGCAATTCCACTACGGAAAAATTCCGATCGGGATAGGAGGATGAATATCCCGCGCCTTCGCGCAGGGGAATTTCATGGCCGTAATAGGCGAAGAAGTGCAGCGTGGAACGCGCCGCGTAACGCCGGTACAGGGCCGTTTCCGCGCCGAAGTCCATGCCGGACTCACGCCGCGAGTAGGTTTCCGCGCGCAGCAGCCGTCCGCGCCGGTATTGCGTTAAGAAGCCGTCGGCGCCGCCATGATGCCAGAGGGAGGCGGCCGCATAGGATGCGGACTTCCGTTGGTGGAAAATGAAGACCTCGCCCTCGGTCGAACCCTTGGCCACTTCCGTAGCGCCCGCCACGGCGTCTTCATCCGCCCCGCGCAAGTGTCCGGACTCGTCATGATAGGCATAGCCCGCGTCGCCGTGCACCAGGTACACCAGGCTGAATCCCAGCCGCGACGTGTCGGCCTGCAGCGCGCGCGCTTCGTCCGCGCCGGGCGGCTGCATTTTTTCCGGAAACGACGCGCAGGCCGCGAGGCTTAAGACCGCAGCCGCTGCCCCGGCCAGCCGGGACAAGGAGAATTGCCGACGCGCCTTCACTCCGACGCCTTCAATGAAACAAGATCAGGAGGATGATGAGGACCAGGAGGACGCCCGTGCTGAGATAAATCCCTCCGCTTCCGAACTCCGCCTGTTCCGCGTCTTGTTGCACGTAGCCGGCGAATCGATCCAATTCGGCGTCCGGCACGCGCGTGAAGTCCTTCTCGCCTTTCAACTCTGACAGGTCACGCTGGAATTTTTCCGACCAGGCGTCGACGGAGGCAATCTCCGGTTTCTGCAACGAGACCAGGATTTTCACCGATGCCAGGCTGCGGGTCATGCGGTTCAGGAAATCACCGAGGATTTTCCGCTTTCGATCGGGGCCTGCGGCTTCGCGGACCTCGCGCACCATGGCGTTGATGGAAGCGTTGAATCCGTTCGGTAACACGGTTGTTACCGTAGCGGAGGCGTTATTCTCCCCGGCGCGGGCAAGGCCGGGCGAGGCGCCGGCAGGGCCGGGCGAGGTGGAATCGGTTTGCGCCTTGAGTGGCGCGGCGGCCAACAGGGCCAGGCTAAATCCGAGAATGAGGTGAGTCGTTCGGTTCATCATGGTTTTCCTTATGTTTCGTTTCGAAGTGATAAAGTCACAAGCCCATGGGTTTCCCACGAAGCTCGCATGATAGGAGCAAGGTTTTTTGCGCGGAAGAAACAAGGGAAATCGACGGATTCATGCCTAGCGGTAGGCGTTCACCCCATACCGGACGGGGGTAACTTGGTTTAATTTCACATTTCGAATCCAACCCCGAAAAGAGCCAAACGATGAATAACCTCACAAATCGAATCCGGCCCAAGGTCCAGGCGCGCGCGCCCAAGAGCGGCTCCGCGCTGGAATGCTATTGGAATGAAATCCGCGATTTGCCCAAGGTCACGGCGCAGGAAGAGCAACTCCTGGCCGAGCGGATCCAAAACGGCGACGGCGAGGCCGTGAAAATCCTGGTCAACGCGCATTTGAAATTTGTCGTGGCCGTGTGCCGCAACTACGAGAATCAAGGCCTCACCATGGGCGATCTCATCAGCGAGGGCAATCTCGGCCTCATCCGGGCCGCGCGCCGTTACCTCCCCGGCATGAACTGCAAGTTCATTTCCTACGCGGTATGGTGGATCCGCCAAGGCATCCTGATCGCCCTGGCCGAGCAATCGCGCTTCCTGCGCATCTCTCCCGGCGCCATCAAGAACATCCAGCGCGTGAACAGGATGAAAATCAGCCTGGAGCAAAAACTGGGGCGCGCGCCCAGCCTGGAGGATTTGGCGGAAGCGTTGGAATGCAGCGTCACGCAAATCACAAATTGGATGGATCTCACGACCCCGCCCGTATCCCTCAGCGAACCCTCCGTGGGCAATGAAAGCGCCAGCTTGCGCGAGAGCCTGGTCGATCGCGATGGGACCCCGCCCGACGAATCCACGCGGCGCATGCTGATGGAAACCAAGGTCCGGCGCCATCTGGAATCCCTGTCGACCCGGGAACGGCAAGTGCTGACGCTGTATTACGGCATCGGACTCGAAACCACCTACGCCCTGGATCAAATCGCGGTCCGCATGGGGCTGACGCGCGAGCGGATCCGCCAAATCAAAATCAAGGCGTTGGAAAACCTGTCGCATCCTTCGCGGCAAAAAACCTTGGAACCGCTTCAGCGCATGCACTTCGCCAAGGACGGGGACGCAACGATTTAAACGCGCGGAACGCGCCGGCGTCAAGGCGCATGGCGTTCCGACGCCCGGCGCGGGCGCCCACCAAACCGAAGGGAAGGAAACCCATGACGACCCCATCCGCTTGCCGCCTGGCTGCGGCCTTGCTGCTGCTGCAACTCCAGGTTCCCGGCGTTTCCGCCCAGGAAAAAATGCATGGGCGAGGCTCCGACAATAACCAGCCGGAATCCCAGCAACCCCAAGCGCCCCAACGACCTCAGGTACCCGATCCACCCCAGCAGCCTCAACAACCAAACCCACCCCAACAACCCGGGCAACCGCAGCGCCCCAGGCAACCGCCCGGCCCCAGAGTGCCTGAACCGCCGAAGCCCTTGCCGCCCGGAACGCTGCGGCACGATCATCACGCCAAGCATTCCACGCAGCAATCGCGCGCCTGGCAACAAAACCGGGGTTGGCAAAAGCCGGGGGCTTGGGAGGGACGCAAGGATTGGGATGGCGGTCGCGCCACCCATTGGCAAAATGAGCATCGGACTTGGGCCCAACGGGACGGCTACGGCGGACGATTCATCCCCCGCAACCACTTCCGGCAATTTTTCGGACCGGAACACGGATTCCGGATCGAAGAACAGCCCGTGTTATATATGGGTTATCCCCGCTTCGGATACCATGGATACTCCTTCATCATGGTGGATCCCTGGCCCGAGGACTGGGACGCGCGTTGGTACGCGACGGATGAGCTGTACATCGATTATGACGACGGGTATTACCTCCACAATCGAAATCATCCCGAAGTTTTCTTGGCCGTGTCCTTGGTGGAGTAACGACGCCCCGCGTCCCCCGCGACCACGCCCCTCACGCGCGCTCCTCGCGGTCGTGCGTCACCCAGACCAGGTTCCTTCCGGAGCCATGGTCAAGGCCGCCAAAGCCAGCAAGGATCGATCGTAACCGGATCGGTATTTCCTGAAGTCTTGCCAGGCCTGCTCCCGATCCCTTCGCAGCGGAACGCCTTGGGCGCCTAATTTCAAGCAAGCCAATTTGTATTGCTCCTCGGTGACGCTGATCGGTTCCTGCAATCCGGCGCCCGCCCTCTCCGCTGCCGTGGTGTCCGCCGCCGCCGGGGACGCGCGTAAATCGAAAAACCCCGTGATTCCGCCCAGCGCGGAAACTCCCGCTAAGTAACACATTTCGGCATGGTAGTTGGGCGGGCCGTCCACGGTGGAGAGAGCCAGCGCGGCCGCGTCCAAAACGGCCCCGGCCGCGTTCACCCAGGAGCGATGGGGTTTGGGCGATCGGAAAAGCGCCAGGGGAAACAAGGAAGTGTGCGATTCCTCTACTTCGACAAACCAGTTTTCCCAGATCGGCCACTGCGCCTCTAGGTGGAGCACCTCGCCCAGGCGATACAGCCGCGCCAGAAACTCCACGCCGGAAGGCGGCGATCCGGCGCGGAACTCGAGCCGGGTCACCAACACCTCGCGCTTGGAAAACGCGGTGTAAATGGTAGGCAGGAACGAAACCAAGAGCGCGATCATAATCAACCCGATCACCGACTCCGTATACCCCAACAAATTGCAGGGCAAGCTTTGGCCGCTCGCCGAGCCCAGGGTCAAGAGGAAGGATCCGCTGAGCGCCCAGGCCGTCGCGCCGTCCAGCCCCAGGCCGATGAACATGGCCCAATACGCGGTAAACATCAATGTGATTCCTGTCACGGTAAGCGCCAAAAGACCCAGGGGCGCGTACAGGGCCATCAATTGGTCGCGGAACAAATAGGACCGGGAAAATCCCACGATCCGGTTGAAGAGGATCCGCATGCCGCCGAATACCAGGCGGGTCAACAGCACTTTCTCGCTGCGCGGGACCACGAAGGTGCGGACGACGGAAATGAAAGTAAAACCCAGAAGCCATAAGCCCGCGGCGAAAAATCCGCTCCGAACCACAAACTGCATTGGGAGAATATATCCGCACGGCGGGATGACGGGAATGGGGTGTAACCCGCCTGTTACTCCGGCGGACGAGCAGGGGAGAAATGAAAAAGAGAAAAAGGGAAAAAGTGAAAAGGGAAGCAGCGAAGAAGAAGTGGTAGCGGGTCAGGGATTTGAACCCCGGACAAAAGGATTATGATTCCTCTGCTCTGACCAACTGAGCTAACCCGCCCCAAAATCCAAGCTGCGCGACGAAGGCGCAAAACCCGGGAGGCTCCCGAGTCGTTCTGAATCGCCCTGAATCGAAATGGCCGGCCAACCGGTTTTCCGCTTCGGGATAGGAAAGTTAATCAGGCCGGGGTCGGATGGCAACGGGACGCCTACCCGGCAATTGGATTATCTTGGGGAAGGCATTCTTGGTTTTTTAGGCCTTTTTGGACCTTTTTGCAAAGGGTTGGAAACCGCACCTTCCCGTACCCAGCACCATTGCCGTTCCCACGGGGAACTCAAAGAAAATCACGGACGATTTCGATGCTGAACTGAATGCCCGTAACAAGGTGTTGAACAAGTCCCCGCGAGACCGTAGGGCGAGCGAGCGGGCCGTCGTTATCCTTAATTCAATAGGGTTCCGCATCATGTTTTAAGCTACCCCTGGCGTGAACAGTTTTTTGAAAACGATATTTCGATACGGGAAAAAGGAATTCCATGGCCATGAAGCTAAATGTAAACCTCGTCCAAACCCTCCTCGCATTGGCCTTGGGTGCGAACGCCCAAATTATTATTCCCAATGCGGATTTTGAAAGTTGGACGATCGTGGCCGGCAACAATCCGGATATTCCGGCGGGTTGGAAGGACTATGGGGGTTTGTTTCCGGGGATTCACAAGGAAAGCGGCGGGCATTCCGGGAGCAGTGCGCTCAGGGTTTCCGTGGCGCACTATTTTACCGGCGCCGGCGCCGGCGATATCAAGGGCGGATTCAGCCTTCCGACCATTCCGACCGCTCCCCTGTACTTCGGTTTTTGGGCCAAGGTCCACATTGTGGGAACCGATCATTTGAATGTCACGGCGGACTTGACCAAAGCGCCGAGCAATACGATTACGACCACCATTCCTTACGGTAAGAATTACCTGGCGAGTACCGACAATACCACTACCTGGACTTGGTTCTCGTTCGGATTGCAGACGAGCGATCCGATTGCCACCGACTCCGCGTCGATCCGGTTCACCTTCAGTCCAGCCCTGGATACGGGCAGTAATGTGATCATTGACGATATCGCTTTTACGAACAGTAAGTCGGCAGGGATCCGGGACGTGAGCGGGAATCCTAATCTCCAAACGTCTTCGCCTCTGGTCGCCGATGCTTTTGAAAACCTGATTTATGGTTTGGAGGCCCATGCGAATGTGTCGATTGTGGTTTATGATCTATTGGGTCACCACATGACCACCGTTTCCCAGGGCCGACAGGAGATGGGGATGTATAAGGCCGAGATTGACGTCCGGAGTTTTGTGGATGGGGTTTATCATGCTCGCCTTTCGGTCGGTGCGAAGGAATTTACGAGGACATTCATCCTGCGCCATTCCTGAGAGTTGTCGGCTTGGCGTAAACGGTTGACGAAAACCGTTGATGCGAACCGTTGACAAAGCCGGACAAACCTTTGCTCTATTGGGATTTTTGGCCGCCCCACTCGGGGCTTGGCTTGGTATGGCGGTGGCCTCGCGATGAGTGTGGCGGGTATCAGCCTTTTAAATGAAGGCGTCCAGGAATCCAACCGCGCCTCGAACAGTTCCGAACGAAACTCGGCGGACGGCACCATCGCCAATGGCGCCCTGCTACTTGCGGCAGGCAGCATCTGCAATATCGTCGCCTGGGTGAAATTCACCTTGATGACCGATGACGCCTTGGAAGCGGTGGACTTGGCGTCCGTGAACGCCTCGCCTTATTTGTACTTGGCCCGCGACGGCCGCGCGGCTCCGGGCTTGTTTACGGCTTGACGTCCTTCACGAAACTGCCGCAATCCGGCATTGCCTTGCCCAGGAACGGGTTCGCCACTTTCTTGTTCCTTTGGAGCCAATCCGCCCCTTGGTTGTTCCGCGCCATCGGACAATGGAAGAGGACGGCGGCATCCGGACCGAGCGAGCCGAACTTCTCAAGAGCCTCGACCATCAAAGGGGTTAAGTCGGAGAGATGATCCCGCATGGCGGCCATGTCCTTTGCGTCCGCCAGCGGCTGCAGGACCCGCATTAGCCGGGCTTCCAAGGTATCCCATGGGTTCAACGCCGTCGAGTCCATTCCCGCCTTGGGCAGAGCGTGCAGTGAGATGAGCAGTAACTGGGACGCGGATTGGGCCGATGCGGAATCGTCATGGGTGAGCGCGCTTCCGATGGCAAGATACCCGGCGTAGACTTTGCCGATTCCGGCTTGGAACGAATCCGGGGTGGCGATTTGGGGCATGGTGAGTTTTGGGCCCGGAGCTTCCTGCTTAGGCGGCTGGGCGACGGCGGTGGCGACCGCCGCCGCTTCAGCTGCTTTGACCGCTTCTTTCTTGTCGCATCCGGCGAGGAGTAACCCCGCCAGGGTTATAAAAGAAAATAAATGTTTCATCGGTTACTCCTTGGTCCGGGTTCGCCCTATCGGTGCATGATAAGGCTTCGTAAGGAGTCAACATAAACAAAATTGGGCGTGGAGCCGGGATTGTGAATTTGCAAAATCGGCATGGGTAATAAAGAACCCCGCGGCAAGCCACGGGGTATTGAAACCAGGGGAAATGCAAAAGTCGAGAATTGCATGCAAATACCTAATCTAAAGCCGCAGCAAGCTGTGGGGAATTGACCCAAGTGATTAAAAT
>JADGQO010000195.1 GCA_017881725.1 Fibrobacteria bacterium | reverse complement strand
TTTCTCATTAATCATTTTCGATCCGAAAAAACCCAGGGCTTCCGTCAATAAATTGGCGTAAAAGTAATCCGCTCCCTTCCGCGGCACATCGAGAGGCCCGCGCAGGATCACGTTCATCAAATGGGTTGCTTCCTCCGCGGCCTGATTGATGCTGGAGTTGGGCAAGTAGACCAGGTAGGAATCGACGCCCGCCTCCCGGTATTCCAACAAAAATCCCTCCCCACGGCGGATCTTTTCCTTCACCCGGCGAAGCTGCCCGCGAAGTTCCGGCATGCTTTGAATCACCTCCGTGAAATCAAGATTCCGCGAACTGTACACGGTCAAGCGCTCCAAGCTTTCCATGGGAAATTTCATTTGGAAAAGACTATCCAAATTCTGGATGTATCCCTGCAATTGACTGAAATAATTTTCACCGGAGAGCTCCGCCCAATTCCCTTTGACGGGGAAATAACCGTCTTCGGCATACTCGAGCCAGTCCAGATAGGACTGTAACTTTGTGGCCGGAACCGTATTCATCAGACAAAAGCTTGCCTCGGAAATCTGGAGCACATCGGCTTCCTCTTTCTGCTCTTCCGCAAGCTTCCAGTAAAGCTTCTCTGAGTTTTGGTAAATGATGGTTTTTCTTGGGGTTATGCCAAGTGGAGATACTCTATTTTCCACCTCTTTCGGCAAATGATTCGGAGAGACATGATAGTCGCCGTCCACGACATAAATCAAGGCTCCAGGGTGACGTACCAGAGCTTGTCCAATGACCTGACTCGAAAAAATATCCCGTTCCAGAAGCGACTTCTCCGGGTCGGGCACCAACCGATTAATTCCGAGTACCTGGATTTTTTTATCCCGGCAAAAATCGAGGATATGTCGCCAAGGATTCCAGTTATACGCCCACTTCCGGGCATACCCAATCCGATTCAGGAAAACCTTTTCCTCCACGACGCCGGACATGAATTGATCCACCCACTTTTGATCCTGACCGTGAAACATTTCCAGGCAGAGAATAATCTTTCGCTTTCCTTCTAATTCGTGAAGCATAGCCAGAATCGATCGCTGGGAATGCCGTAAAGTATGGTAGTCGCCATGGTAAACCACGTCCGAGGCCAAGACTTGTCGAATCAACTCCGTTTTATTGGAGATGCTTTGGTAAGTCCGCAGATACCGTTGATACTCGCGCCCATATTTCGCAACGATGGGATTGGCGCCGAGGCTGCGTTTAACCTGACGCAGGTTTTTCTCGTAAGCTTCACGTTGAATGCGCAATAACTGCGCGCGCAGGTTAACCACGACTCCCCCACGAGAAGCCCATGGGCGCCGAGCGCGTCCACATAAGTCCATGATTCCACATAAGTTGGGTACACATTGGCGTCTCTAGCTATATTATCCAATTAATCCCGGAATTGGGAAATCCAAATTGGATTTCAGGGCTGGCGGAAAACCCAAGGTCCGCTAACCTTACTCGATAAAATAAATGGCCACGGTGCCAAAAAGGGTATTTTCGGTCGCAAGAAAATCCTATTTTTTCTCGATTTTTAGCCGATTCCGTGAAGTTACGGGTGAAATGAGGATATTTCGATGGGATTCAAATGTGGCATTGTCGGGCTCCCGAACGTGGGCAAATCCACCATTTTCAACGCATTGACCAACGCCGGCGCCGAAGCCGCCAATTTCCCTTTTTGCACCAAGGAGCCGAATGTCGGCATGGTCGGCATTCCGGATCATCGCATCAAGGATTTGTCCAAGGTCTATAAGCCCAAGCGCGAATTGCCTGCTGTCATGCAATTCGTCGACATCGCCGGGTTGGTCAAAGGCGCGTCCCAGGGCGAAGGCCTGGGCAACCAGTTCTTGTCGCATATCCGGGAAACCGATGCCATCATGCACGTGGTTCGCTGCTTCGAGGACATCGACATCACCCATGTCGATGGCAGCATTGATCCGGTTCGGGATGCCGATACCGTGAATACGGAGCTGGCCTTGCGCGATATGGATACGGTCGATAAAAAGCTTTCCAAAGACAAAAAGCTCGCCGCCCTGGCCACCAAGGAAGGCAAGGATGCCAAGGTCCGCGTGGAGGCTTTGGAAAAGCTCAAGGTGACGCTCGACCAGGGAAACCCAGCCCGCACAGCCGGACTTACGGAAGACGAAATCCTGCTCGTGAAGGACTTAGGTCTATTGACCTTGAAGCCCATGTTCTACTGCGCCAATGTCCGCGAGGACGAAATTCACACAGGCAACGATTTCGTGAAGGCGATTAGCGCTTACGCGGAGACGAATCATTGTGAAGTGCTGATGTTCAGCGGTAAGATTGAAGCCGAAATCGCGGAGCTGAATGAAGAAGAAAAAGCGGCCTTCCTGGAGGAGATGGGATTGAAGGAATCCGGTTTAGCCATGGTTATCCGCAAGGGATTTTCCATGCTGGGATTGCAAACCTATTTTACCGCCGGCGAACAGGAGGTACGCGCCTGGACCATTCATAAAGGCTGGACGGCTCCGGCTGCGGCAGGGGTCATCCACAGCGATTTTGAACGCGGGTTCATCAGCGCGGAAACCCTGGGCTTCGCCGATTTTTTAAAGTACGGCAGTTGGAACGCCGCCAAGGAAAAAGGCTTGGTTCGGAAGGAAGGCAAAGAGTATATCGTCAAGGACGGCGATATCATGCATTTCCTCTTCAACGTTTAACGAGGAAGCCGAAATTGGAAATGGAACTGGGGTAAAGGCCCGCGAAACCGAGTAGCATGGAAGAAGAACCGGAAGAAAGTTTTGCGAGCGACGATGCGGATTTCCTTCCCGCGCGCATCGATAATATTTCCGTCAGCAATCTGGGTTTCATCATCTTCCTGAAAGCCAAAAGCGGAGGCGACGGCGACGGTCGGGTGCTCCCCATCTTCATCGGCTCCAATGAAGCGCAATCCATCGCGATCGCATTCAACAACCAGGTGCCGCCACGGCCACTTACCCATGATTTGTTGAAGAATATCTTAGGACTGCTCGATTGCGAAATCACCAAGATACACGTCACGTCCCTGTCGGAAAACACGTTTTATGCCCGTGTCTACCTACGGAAAGAAGGCATTGAGGACATGGACATCGACGCCCGGCCCTCCGACGCCATCGCCCTGGCCATCCGTTTCCAAGCGCCAATCTTCGTTCACAAGGATGTTTACGACAGCGCCGCTATTTTGGTCAATGAAGCCAAGGACGGCGATACCACGGAGACGAAACCGGCTTCGGATATGGACTCCAATCCCGAAGCGGACGTTGCCGAACCGCAGCCATCCGTATCCGCGGCCTCCGCGGGCGCAAAACCGGCGTCGTCAGCGCCCATCCATCCGGTGGAAAAATTGCAGCGTGACTTGCGCAATGCCTTGGCGGAAGAGCGCTATGAAGAGGCAGCGCGATTGCGCGACGCCTTGAAAAAATTGGAATCCGGTAATTAGAACTTACTGAATAGCCGGGTTATTGGCGCAAAACCCTACCCTGGTAAATCGATTATCGCAGCCATTCCCAAGGCTGTCCGACCCTCGACAATAATACTAGGGCAAGCCCGTTAAAGAGGGCGGATCGCCAATCGGGCTTTTTTTATCCGTGGTTTCAGGTGAGGTTTTCGGCGTCGACTTCCCCGGCGCCATGGCCAACTCGGCCCCCACTCCCACCGCGACGAGTACTGCGGCCCCGCCCGCTATTTTTTTCCAAGTCCAGAATCCGTTTTCATTCTTCTCCAACAGCGCCGACTTTTCCGATTGACTTATAGTGTTCGCCGGCTTTTCAGCCTGGGTAGCATTCCGATCCGAGTTTCCTTGTGTGAGGTCGAGACTATTAATCGCATGCCATGACTTTTCCATCGGGTAAAGCGACCCATCCGGCAAGACAATCCCCGTGCTTCCTTTGAACCATGTGTTCACGATTTTCACTTGTTTTGAAAACGAGGTGATTGGCGTAGGGGCCCGCATGAAGCCGGCGAATTCGATATTTACGCTGCCGCCATCCTCAATCTCAATGCCACCCCATTGTTTTTTCCCTGCCTCCGGGCCGGTGCGCGTGCTGTCCAGCGACCCGCTGAAACTGACATAGGAATTTTTGGTGCCCTTGACGATCAAGGTTCCTTCCACTTTTATAACACAATTCAACGAAGGTTTGGCGAAATAAACCATGGTACCCGGATTGATGACGGTCGTTACGCCCTTACGCACATAAACGGTATCGCAATTGAGCGCGTAAAGGTATTTTCCGAATTGATCCTCTTTACCGATCTCCGGCGGGAGATTTTGAAAATAATCCCGGTTATCAACGCAATTGGACGCCCACGAAAAGGCCACCCAGGCAAGGACGATAAGGCTTGCGAGACGATAGCGTGAAGTCATGGCGCCACCAGCATTCTTTTCTCCATTTGCATGCGATGCCCGCCGGCAAAAACGGATAATCGATAGATGTAGATTCCGGGCGGCCAAGCGGAAGCATCCACGGAAACAAGTTGACGCCCCACGGAAATATCCTTGATTACCAGGTTTTTCAAGATCCGACCGCGGATATCCAAAACCTCGATAACGGCGTGGCGATCATTGGCATCCGTCATCGGCCAATCCAGGGCAATCCGGGTTAAGCCTCGAAATGGATTCGGAAAATTTTGCGACATCCCGACCGTTTGCGGGGCGGAAGCCAGAAATGCGCGGAGCTTGGCCTGAACATAATCGGTGGGGCCGGCTATCAGCCTGAATTGCGAGCTACCCGTGCCCAGCGGTAAGGATTCGGCCTGGGCTTGATCATAAGTTTTTCCGGTAGATGTATTGATCAGCAATGAAGCGAATCCCGGATCCGTGGGTGACTCTCCTGTACCCGCACCAGTCGCGCTCAAGGCATCCACGCCCGAGTGGGCGCTTAAATGAAATTGGCCAGTTGTAGCTTGCGTTGTGATAATCGTAACAGGTTCATCGATTTCCCAGGGGCGACTAACCGACTTCACGAAATATCCCCCGCTTTCGCCGATGCGCATTTGCAAATACGGCTTTAAACCGGAAAGATAAGGGACGTCGGCATCCATAGCGGTTGAAAATTCCATCTGCGCGCTCTGACCCATGGCATCGAGGCTGGCCTGTAAAAACCGGGGGGTGGCGGATTGCTTGGAGCTGCCGACTACGTCCTTTAACAGGTTGAAAATAAGTTTCTCATCGGGGCGAAAATGATACGCATAACCTTGGAACGACTGGATTACTGAAGCGGGAATAAAGGATTGGGAGCTGGAATCCAAGCGGTAAAAGGGCGAGGTCGTTTGCTTGGTGGAGGTGATTTTGGTCAGTCGCGCCGTTGCGGGAAAGGGGTTGGCGATGAACTGCCAACCCGTATCGGCGGGGGTCAACGTGTCGGGAACCAAGGGAAGGAATTTGGATGCATCCGGAAGTACGAAGGAATAGGGTTTGGCCGCCGCAAAAAGGAAGGCCTTGCCCGGACTTACTCTGACGGAATCCCATCCGGATACGGTATCATAGGCAATCCGAGTTCGGCCGGAGGCCGCCAGAATGTTTTTGATCCTCAGGAAAAAGGTTACATCGCGCATGGTCGTATCCTTAACGGGTCGATTATGCGACTGAAATAAATCGCCAAGTTTGTTGGTGACGGGAAACCCGACTAATTGCCAGGAGTTCACGCTGCGCAAGGTGTCGTTTTCATTCATCACCGCACCCGGCGTCCAGGAGATTCCGGGAACCGGGATGAATTTTGGAGTGCCATACGGTTGTTGATTTGAGTAGTACTGAATGCGGTAAACGTATGCCGAACCGGGTAATAATCTCACTTTCGAAGTCGAGTCGATAGCGACGGAGTCGGTCGTAGTGGCGATGATGTTTCCGGATTTGTCGACCTCGCGTAATTCCAATCTATAGCGTTGCACAAGACGATTCAAGGGGTCATTCGAGGTGGGAGTAACGCTGAGAGTCCGGCCGGCGGTATCGACGTCCCATTTCAATTTTATCACCGTATCCAAAGGAGGCAAACGCTCCACGGCCACTATCCATTTCGTGTCTGAGGGAATTCCGGTCACGTGCAATACCGAGGAATCCTTGGCCGTAAAGTGGATTTGGACCGGCGGAATCGGCAGCCAAGTCAAATTCGAATCGCCGGTGACCCAGACTTCAACCTTGGATCCATTCTCCGGTCGCGTGACGGCAAAATCGAAATCCCACGACGAAGTGGGATTCAGGTTTTTTTTCTGAAATTTTCTGCCTCCTAAAAAACGTGTCTCGACGAAAACCTTATCCGAATTTTGCAATTGAATGTCTCCGATGGATTTATCGAGCACAGCAAAGTGTAAGCGGCCGGAGGTGGAGGACCAAAAGTTGGAAATCGAATCGCCATCGATGGACTTGTTCAGAATCGTTCTCGCGAATACGTTATAACGCACCGCCGCGAAAAATCCCTTGCCGGAATCTGCTTTGGGAATGGAAATTTGAAAGGTGGAATCCGGTTGAAGGACGTAGTTTAGAGACGTCACGGAACCACCCTGAATTGAAAAACCTTCTTGGTCGGCCTTTCCGGATAAAGTTAATGTAAGGGTATCCGAATCGCCCCGGCCAATCCACTTCGGCTTGTAAATGGGCGTAGCCGATCCGAACAATCCCGGATCGGGGATCCCGGAAGAATCCAGCGAAAGTTGATAACCATTGATTGAAGCCGCTTTAAGAGAACCTTTTCCCAGGGTAAAAGCATTGCCGCCCGCCGGCACCGAAAGTTTTTCCACCAGAAAAACCATAAGCTCCTGGGCTGCCGGAATTTTGCAGGCCCATCGTGAACCCAAGGGACCCCCAGGCTGATTGGGGATCAAGGCGTTTGACGTGGATTGGATCCAAAATACATTGCTCGAATCGTAAGGTAAAATGGAATCACGGGTACCGAATAAAACGAAGTCCTTTAAACTTGCCGTCGTAGTGAACCCTATCTTACGGCCCAGGTACCGAAGCTCTTTGGGAAAGACGTGATTTTGATTATCGGATATTTGCGTTAGACCGGAACTATCCACCTTTTTAAAAACCAAGGTATCCGGAAAAGCCAATTGGGATAAGGAAGGCGTTATCATCACTCCCCTGGGCGTGTTGCCTAAAAAGGAAATCGCAAAATATCGCGCGGAATCTAAACCATTGACAAAGACGGAGGATTGCGCCGTGGAATCAGTCTGCTGTACCTTTTGACGGGTGAACTTTCCGGTTACATCCCTGGAAAGCAGAACGGGCTTCCCTAACGTAGGGGTTAAGGTTAGAGTCAGATTGGTGACATGGAACGGACCGAAATGCAAACTTCCGCGTGTCGGAAACAGAAACCTTAAATCAGGGTTTTCGACGAAGGGGAGCGAATCGGGAACAAAGCTCGGAGAGATTTGCCGGGGAAAGTTGGACGGAGTAAAAAGGATTTTCGCGCTTATATTATCGATGGTAAAGGGATAGATTTGAATGTCGGGCATGATATTATAAGGGGACGCGCGGGCCGACGCCCCATTGGAGAAGCCGACCAGAGTTTCGCCGGGTACATACCAATTCCAAAGTTCCGACATGGGTTTGTTCAGAATCGTATCAATGAACAGGTTATTGGTTCCCGTCGCGAATTTGGCGGAATTGCTCTGATCAAATGCCGACCAGGTACTGTAAATCCGATTGTACTGAATAACACCGTCGGGATCACTATATCCGGAGATGTCAGCGAAAATCCACCCGGTTAAAGCATCCACGGGTCCCCTATGTGCGATAAGGTTGCGATTGAATTGATAGCGGGGAGGGACTAATCCGGCGGATAATTTCCCGCTCAGCTGGACTTGCGTGCGATTGAAAGTGTTCGATTCGATATCGGCGTAAACATTGGTTACGGCGGAAATAGTGCCGGGATAATTGAACAGGTTATTGAACAGATTGATGGTTCCAGCCGTCAAGGACATGGTCGTCAACGTGCTTGCATTTCTTGCGACGAAAAAACTCCGCCTTAAATCTATGGAAGACGTCGCCGATGTCATCCAGTTCAAAAACGGGCCATCCAAAGTGTCGGCATAAATCATGCAAGAATCGAGAATGAGGTTTCCATTTTCCTTTCCCGTTTCGGAACCCGCAATGAGAATACTTTTCGCCGAAGACAAATTGAAAGACAATCCAATCAGTTTGACCGGACCTTTCCACTGTTTGATGGTGAGAAAAGTGCCATTCACCTCTATGGCCGAATCGGTTTCCAGAGGCGTCGGCGATCCGGGACGCTGGAAAACCAGGGTATCGTTAACGCTACCCGGCGCATCGAGCTTAAATTGCCCAAGGTTGTTGGAACCATAAAGGTTGATCACATGGGTGCCATGGCTGGTCACGTTTGCGAGGCTGGTGGCGGCGGAGGAAAGGTCCGTAGCCGTATGCACGTTGATGGGGAGATCCGCCGATACGGTGCTGAAAAAAATGCCCAAGGCCATCCACAATACGTGAACCCATGGATGTTTCTTCGAAATCGCTCTGAGCATCCCGACGGCTTCCTCGCGGAATAAAATAATGATTTTAGCCTCTTAAAGGAGGACGGCGTTCCCGAAGGATCGCCGCATACTGGATTAGCCCGTCATTACCCGCGCAACGAATGCTAACCGAGGGGCAAAAAAGCTACTTAATCCGCCCCATGGCACCAATTTAATTTTCTGCGACCTTAAAATGAGATTCTTTTTTTCGGTTGCTTTTTATCGGTGTGTATGGGTTTCGATTCCCATCCGGTGCGCCTATTTCGTGCGCCTCACCCTGGACTTTCCCGGGTTGCGCGAATTTCCAGGACCGAACTCGCTGCAGATCAAGCATTTTCCCAAATCATGACCGCGCGCCGGGCAGTATTCGCGTCCATAGTAAATCATTTGCAAATGCAACTTTGCCCAATCGGAAGGGTGAAAAACCTTTTTTAAATCCTTCTCCGTCCGTACCACGTTCGTCCCATTGGAAAGGCCCCAACGCTCCGCCAACCTATGGATATGCGTATCCACGGGAAATGCCGGCTGGCCAAACACCTGACACATCACCACGGAAGCCGTTTTATGCCCCACACCGGGAAGCGCCTCCAACTCCTCCAGGTTGGAAGGCAAAACACCCCCATGCCTTTCCAGCAATAGCCGCGACATGTTCCACAGATGATTGCTTTTCGTCTTCGCCAATCCGACGGTCCGGATTAGGGCATGGATCTTTTCAATTCCGAGCCCCACCATGTCGGAGGGATTATCGGCGAGGCGAAAAAGGGCGGGAGTCACCGCGTTTACGGATTTATCCGTGGTATGCGCGGACAGTAATACGGCTACGCATAAAGTGTAGGCATCGGAGTGAAAAAGCGGTATCGGAGGATCTGGAAAGAGAGCTTCCAACTGAATCCGGATGGCATCGGCTTTTTCTTGTTTGGTCATGGGGCAATTATCATGCTTCGCCGGGAAACGGGCCGTACCTCAGAGCTTCGTCTCTCCCCTTGTTCTCAAATTAGAAAAGAACCATACTTTCCCTTGTGAAAGGCCTTTCCCTTGGGAAGGTCCCAAGGGGAGAATCATGACGGTGAATCAGCCTACAATCATCATTACCGGCGCGGCGGGATTCATCGGCAGCGCGTTGGCTTGGCGGCTGAACGAACGCGGCCGCAACCGGTTGTTGCTCGTCGATCACTTGGCTGAGACGGAAAAATGGAAAAACCTCGTTCCGCTTGCCTATCAGGATTACATGGAAAAATCCGTTTTCCTCGCCGATCTGGAAGCGGGAAGGCTGGATGGAATGGAAGTGGAAGCCGTTTTCCATTTTGGCGCCTGCTCCGCGACGACGGAAATCGATGCCAGTTACCTGATCCGAAACAATTTTGATTACTCTAAAACCTTGGCGCGTTGGTGCCTGGAAAGGCCCAAGCCCATCCGCTTCATTTACGCCTCCTCCGCCGCGACCTACGGTTCCGGAGAGCAAGGCTATCGGGATGACCATACCGTTTTATCTACCCTAAGACCCCTCAATGCCTATGGATTCTCGAAATTCATATTCGACTCCTGGTGTCAAAAGCAGGGGTATTTGGATCAAGTTGTGGGGTTGAAGTTTTTCAACGTTTACGGGCCCAATGAATACCACAAGGGGGAAATGCGCAGCATGGTGGTGAAGGCCTTTGAGCAAATAAGGAACGCGGGACGCGTAGATCTCTTCAAATCCCACCGCAAGGATTATCAGGATGGTGAGCAATTGCGCGATTTCATTTATGTGAAGGACGCGGTCGACATGGCGCTGTTTTTCTTGGGTGGCGCAACGGCCGGTGAAACTGCTCATGCCGGTGGATCAACTTCGTCCGGGATCTTCAATATTGGAACGGGCGTCGCGCGAACCTGGGTGGATTTGGCCCAAGCATTGTTTCGTAGCATGGGTCGAGACCCGAAAATCGAATTTGTCCCCATGCCGGAAGGCATGCGCGGCAAATACCAATATTTTACACGCGCGGATATTTCGAAATTGCGCGCAGTCGGTTACTCAGCGAAGATTTCCACCCTCGAGGAGGGCGTCGCGGACTTTCTTCCCTACCTTGAAAAAGGGCCGCTTCCTCTAGGTTGGGCCTAACGGCCGTTTCAGCGGCACTCACCGCATATTCCCTTGAACTCCAAATGATGCTCTGTGATTTGGAATCCGGAGGCGCGTTCCACTTTCCCCATCCACCCGGCCGGAACGCACATGTCCAAATGGGAAACCGTCCCGCAATCCTGGCAGACGATATGATGATGGTGATGTTGATGCGCCGAATCCCCGTGAGCCAAAGGTTGGCCCCCATCCGCATGTCGGATTAGGGAAAAATAAGTTTGCCGATCGCCCGGAAACCGGAATTCCTCCAATAAGCCCGCCTGACGGAACGCTTCCAAAGCCCGGTAGATACTGCTCAATTCGCTGTCACCGGATTTTCCCAAGGTAACATGCAAGCTACTGAGGGTCCAAGGTTTTTCCGCGGACAGGAAACAATCCAATACCTTGCGCCGGTTGGGCGTGATTTTCACGCCGGCCTGGCGGAGTTTTACCAGTAGCGATTCGACGCTTGGGCCGCGCGCGCGTTTCACGGATGCGCGTTCCCGGCGGTGGATGGGTCAGACTTTTCGCTGACGGACTCGGCATCGAATTCACGGTGCAAGCTCGTATGCCAAAATCCCAAACCCACCGAAATCGCAAAGGCGGCGGCAAAGCCGATGATCGTGCGCGGACGGCGGCGGACGATGCGATAAGCATGGGGAACCAGGCTTCCCAGGGTCACATAAGTCAAAAGGCCGGCGCTGAAAGCGAGCAAAGTATCGGTTTCGGTGAAGTGCGCCAGCGGACCGAATTGCACCAGTGCCAATGCCACCGGGCTGACCAGCGTGTAGGCCAGTCCCGCCCCGGCCAACGACAATCCCCGGTACTTAGTTTGCCGTAGTAATTGGGCAATCGCGAACGACGACGTGATCTTATGCACCATCATACCCAGGTTCAATCCCGCATACCAAACCGGATTCAAGAGGCCAATCAAGATTCCGTCGTTCAAGGAACAGACCGCCATGGCCAAAACCGAAACGGCGCCGAACCCGTGGTGATCATGTCCCGTCTCGCAGCAGGGGTCGCGTTTGAAAATCCATTTGGATAGGATGGCCATGACCAACGCCCCGCAGGCGAAAGCCAGCAAGGAATGGCGGGAGTGCATCAAGGCATGGGGCGCAAGGGTGGAAAGCACGAATCCCGCGAAGAAGGCGACGGCTAATGGATATAAGGTGTCCACGACGCGCCGGACTTTTTCGGGGTGGGCGGAAGACCCCCGTCCGGCCAGTAGAGACGGATCGGCGCCAAGGACAAATCCAATTCCTCCGCTGACGACCAACCCCGAAGCGAGCACCACGTTGAGCATGGCGGAAAAATAGTCGCGTCATGATATAATTGCAAGTGACTTGCATTTAGAATGAGGTTTAGGAAATCGCGATTGCTAGTTTATCCTGAATGGAAGGCTGGTTCGCAGTTTACTGGCGCATGGTGGGATTGCCGCTTTCGCGCATGAAGGGCTTCTGTGTCGACAAAATTCCATTTTCGACCGTCGAGTCCATGGTCTGGATCGGTTTGTTCTGCGCTTTTGGACTGGCCGTCATCACAGCGTCGGCGAAAAAATATCCTTGGGCCCAAAATCGGCATCTCCGCATCACCCTTGCTGTCGCCCCCATCATGCTTTTGTGCATGGCCATGGGACAAGGCGCATTTCCATTGAGCCTGGCTCCGACCGCATGGCGTACACCTTTGGCGAAAGTTTTACCCGGTCCTGCTCTCCCCTATTCCGACTTCAGCAGGGAACTGCATTTCCACGAGTCGCGACTCGTCCAGGAGTTTGCTTCGGAGGAATATGCGTCCCTTTCGGAACCGGAAATTTTATCGGGATGCAATCAGGCTTTGGATCACGTTTTAACCGTCCTAAATCTATCCCCCGGACGCCCGGTTCGGGCGATTAAATCCATGGGTCCGATTACGACTTTGTTGGGCCTCGCATATGGAGGGCCCGCATTCCACGATCCATTTTTCGGGGAGTTGGCCATGGTCAGGCCGGAAGACATGCCGACGCCGCGCTATTGGCGATTGATCGGAATTTGCCATGAGGAGGCGCATGCCAAGGGTTTTACCCGCGAAATGGATGCGGAGATATTGACCGAGCTGGCCCTGCTGGGCTCTTCGGATCGGCGTTATCGGATGTTGGGCGACCTCATGTTTATTCGCAAAGCCGGGGAAAAAGTTCATTACCCTGAACCGTTACGCAATGAAATGATCGCCATGCGTGACAGTTTAGCGCGCGTGGAAAGCCGCCAGCCGGTGGTAAATGCCTTCCGCCGCCTATCGAAGCGAATGGGATTCCAGAATTCCAGCGGTAAGTACGGCAGCCGGAACCCGGCCGAAGCGTGGGATCCAAGCCATCCGTTTTATGCCACGGTTTTAGGCCTCCTGCCAAAATTTGATTCCCTACCCGCGGGACCGCTCCGATGAAGAAAAAGAGGCGGAAGAATTTATCCGGGCATACCGACCCATCGGCAACCCGTCAGGATCCTAAAGCCGGACCGGGATTGAACCTCCGACCCTTCGACATATCCGTCGACGAGGAAATCGATTTGCACGGCATGAGCGTCGACGAGGCCATGGCCGCGGTGGAACTGGGGCTGGAACGCCATCGGTCCTTCAGCGGCGCCATAATCCGAGTCATCCACGGCCAAAGTTCGGACAACCCGGGTTCGATAAAGGCGACCTTGCGGCGTAACCTGCAGTCCCAATGGCAAAGGCTGATTCTCGGGTTTCGCCCGGAACCGGGAAATGCGGGTTCGACCTTAATCAAGGTCGGTCGCGGTTGAACGGCGGGAAAATTAAAAGTATTCTAGTGCCCCAGGGCGGGCCGCATTCTGCGGCCGCAGTACCGCAATTGTTGAAATTCATTTTGGAGTCCTGATGAAATTCGAAAAGAACATTTTATGCATCGGCGCCGGGTATGTCGGCGGACCCACCATGAGCATGATCGCCTTCAAGTGCCCACAATACAAGGTGACGGTCGTGGACATCAATCAGGCCCGGATCGACGCCTGGAACAGCGACGTCATCCCGATTTACGAACCCGGTTTGGACGACTTGGTAAAAAAGACGCGCGGCCGAAACTTATTCTTCTCAACCGAGACCGATAAGGGCATCCGCGAGGCGGACCTCATTTTCGTCAGCGTTAACACGCCCACGAAAACCTTCGGACAGGGCGCGGGTAAAGCCGCCGATTTGCAGTATTGGGAAAAAACCGCGCGCCAAATCCTCGCCAACTCCGACAGCGATAAAATCATCATCGAGAAATCAACTTTGCCGGTACGCACCGCCGAAGCCATGGAGCGCATCTTGAACGCCAATTCCAAAGGCGTCCATTTCGAAGTGCTGTCGAATCCGGAATTCCTAGCGGAAGGCAGCGCCGTCCAGGATTTGGAGGCGCCGGATCGGGTATTGGTTGGATCCCGGGAAACGACGGAAGGAATCGCCGCGCGCCGGACGGTCGTCGACATCTACGCCAACTGGGTGCCGCGCAACCGGATTATCGAGTCCAACGTTTGGAGCGCCGAGTTATCCAAGCTCACCGCCAATGCGTTTTTAGCCCAGCGGATTTCATCCATCAATTCGATTTCCGCGCTTTGCGAAAAAACCGAAGCCGACGTCGATGAAGTCGCCTACGCAATCGGCACGGACTCGCGTATCGGACCGCGCTTTTTGAAATCGAGTGTAGGATTCGGCGGTTCCTGCTTCCAAAAAGACATTTTGAACCTCGTGTACATCTGCCACACTTACGGGCTGCATGAAGTGGCGGACTATTGGGAATCCGTGGTCAAAATCAACCAATGGCAACAACGCCGCTTCATCCTGAACATGCTTGGCAATATGTTCAACACCGTCGCCGGCAAGCGCATCGCGCTGTTCGGTTTCGCCTTCAAGGCCAATACCGGCGACACGCGCGAATCCCCCGCACTGGCCATTACCCGGGGTCTTTTGGAAGAGCGCGCGGATATCATCATCACCGATCCGCAAGCCATTCCCCACGCCAAAGAGGACTTGAAGGACGTCAAACACGGCCTGACCTTTGAATCGGACCCCTATCAAGCCGCTAAGGGCGCCCACGCCATCGCGGTGATGACGGAGTGGAAGTTGTACGCAGAACTCGATTATCAAAGAATTTTCGAAAGCATGCAGCAGCCGGCCTTCATTTTTGATGGACGCAATGTTCTGGACCATCGCAAGCTGTTTAAAATCGGGTTCAACGTATTTGCCATCGGGAAAATGCCGCTAAAGCACTTTTAAACCTTGGGGCGTTTTTTGAAGTATCCTAAAGCCTCGCGGAAATCACCGCGAGGCTTTTACGTTTCTGACCCCTCCCGCCACCGTGCGAGAACGGGGAGGATCCGGTCGATAGCGGATGCGGCTTCACGCGCATTCATGTTTCCTTGCTGAACCAGGAGTCTATGGATGCGCCAGCCCATTTCCTCCATGGTCAGTTTCGGCTCGGTAAAAATACCGTTCCGATAGCAGAAAATGCAGTAGGTCTCACTCAAACGCCCGTCCTTGCGCGTTCCCCAGTTGTTCCTATCCAGGATGCTCGATCCACAGCTTTGGCAATTCGTCATGGGCTCTTTCTGAGGTACCCCGCTTTTCCACGGGGTCGCCTTTTTGTCCAGGGACCGCTTTAAAGAATCTTGGTAATCATCCGCTTGCATGGATCCTCCACATTATCAAATAAGGCAGCCGCTTTTGTCCCCGTAATCCGGTCATTTTCTGCCCGGCATCAAGAAATCCAGAATCGCATTCGCAAAGGTGAGCGGATGGGGCGGGCATCCGGGAACGTAAATCGAGGGACCCACGCTTTTGAGAAAATCGCGATCCACTCCCGCTGCGGCCTCGTACAGTCCACCGGAAATCGCGCAGGCGCCTACGGCCACGAGAAATCGGGGCTCCGGCATCGAGTCCCAGGCGATGCGAATGGCTTCCCGCATGTTCCGGGTAAGCGGGCCTGTCAGCACAAGCGCGTCCGCATGCCTTGGTGACGCGACCCATTCGATTCCGTACCTTTGCAAATCGAAGTTGACGTTGGCCGACGCATTCAATTCCAGTTCGCAGGCATTGCATCCCCCGGCCGATACCTGGCGCATTTTCAAGGAGCGCCCGAAGATTTTCGACAAGGTTTCGGATGGCCTGATTGCCGGCAGGCCGAAGCCTTCCTTCAAGACCAGGTCACTCCTGTTGGCCGCGCCCATTCTGGGGTCGGAGGTGAAGCGTATTTTTCCGCTGGGGCAGGATTCTTCGCATTCCTTGCAGAACACGCATCTTCCGAGGTCGATGGAAACCGGATTGAGCCCAATGGCTTGGGTGGGACATAGGTCCGCGCAGGAATGGCATTCGGTCTCACAAGGCGTGGCGTCGATGAGCGGCAGACCGCGAAAACCTTTCGGCCGCGCCTGACGCAAGTCGGGAATGTATTGGGTGCCTTGGGAAATGCGGGTGCGGATGGCTTTGAATAGGGTCATAAATCGTTACCGCAATAGGAAAGGTCAAAGCTTTTGTTGCAGATCGGAAAATCTGAGATTTCATTTCCCCGCACCGCAATTGCAAGGCCGAACCAATTCCGGAGAGATGGATCCTGGATTTTGTAATGGATGAGTTCACCTGCATTACCGGTTTCCAGGCAATGCACCACTTCGCCGCGCCAGCCTTCCACTATAGAAACTGTGAGCCGGTTCGGTGGTAGCGCGCCCAAGGATGCTTGTTTGGGGAGCAACTCCGGATGTCGGGCCAGGACCTCCTTCAACCAGGTCAAGGAGGCTTTCATTTCTTCAATCCGAATATGCGCCCTTGCCCGGCAATCCCCTTCCTCGAGAATCGGCGAGCCCGGTGGAACGTACTTATAAATGCCCTGATGCGTCATCTGCCGGGCGTCCATCCGGACTCCGGAGGCTCTCGCTACCATCCCGACCAAACCCAATTGCACGGCATCGTTCCGGGAAAGGATTCCGATTCCACGCAGACGGTGCTGCACGGTCATCGAAGATGCGAAGCGGTCATTGATGATGGCCAAATCGCGCTGCAATAAGCCGACATTGCCGGATAGCTCCGTTGTCATTGCGAGGGACATCCGAGTTCCGGCTCCGCCCGGCCTGACGGCGCTGCGCCCGAAGCGGCTCCCGCACAGTTGCATCATGGAGTTGATCGCGATGGTCCGCAACCGGCCATAGGTGGAGGCGCCTTGGAGGAATCCCAGGTCGGTTGATAAACCCGCCATGCCTGACAGATGCATCGCAACGCGTTCCAATTCCAATGCGATGGCCCGGAAAACATCGGCGCCGGCCTCCAAGTCCGCACCAGCAAGTGCCTCGATCGAGGCGCAATAGGCCCAAGCATGGGCCACGCTGGAATCACCGGCTATCGTTTCGATCAGGGGCCCCAGCCGTCTTGCATCACCTTGCAACAGTTTTTTTTCCACGCCTCGATGCTGGTATCCGAGTTGGATCTCCAGGTGGTGGACCTTTTCCCCTTCGCACATGAATCGGAAAGACCCCGGCTCGATGACTCCGGCATGGATAGGGCCTACCGCAACCTCATGGACCTCCTTCCCATCGATCTTGTAGAAAGGATAGGCGCTCATGGATCCCTGGGCGCCGCCTTCGTACCGA
Source organism: Fibrobacteria bacterium (assembly GCA_017881725.1). GTDB lineage: Bacteria > Fibrobacterota > Fibrobacteria > UBA11236 > UBA11236 > Chersky-265. The sequence goes on along the minus strand of JADGQO010000195.1, from coordinate 3,264 downwards.
ATCGGCTTAAGCCAAGGGTGGCCGGCGATATGCAGTCCGAGCTGCTCATGCATTTCCCGCTCGAAGGCCTGGAGAGAAGGGAATTCCGTGGTCAGTTCATGATATCCCTGCCGTGGATCGATTTCCGTCCTCAGAATCAGAAGGCGATACTGGGAATCGGCCAGCACGCAAGTCAAGATGGCGGTCGGTCCGGATGTCCTTCCAAAAAAGGTGATCGCCCGCATGCCATCCTGAAGCCGGTTCGCAATCTCCTCGCGCCAAGCCCTTGCATCGAGCGTGGCAAGCGATCCCAAGTCGGTTGCGTGAACCAGTACGGAACCGCTCATTGCTGATCCAGGGTTTGGGCGACTTCTTTTATCAATGCATTCAATGACGGCGGGATATAAATGCCGAGAACGACAAGCGCCGCCAGGAAACCGATTTTCGGAGCGGCGGAAAGGAAGGTTTGCTTAGGCCAGTTCCGCGCTTCCTTGGGCTCGCCCCAGATCATCGGGAAGATGGTCCGGCCGGTGGCCACGAAGGTCATGATGATCAGCATGCAGAAGACGCCGAATACGAGCATATGCCCGGAGCCTACCAGGGCGGATAGAACCAGGAGTTCGCCGAAAAAGCTGCCGAAGGGAGGAAACCCGAGCAGGGCGAAAGTGCCGACCATCAGGAACGCGCCGCTGTACGGGAGATCCTTGAGAAGCCCGGGTAACCTGCGCGTATCCTTGGTTTGGTAATTGGCCTTGATTTTTCCGACCGCCAAGAAGAGGATCGCCTTGATGAAAGCATTGCTGATCGCATACAGCAACACGCCGTAGGTCGCACCGCCGCCGATGCCCAGCCCGATGGCGATTACGCCGGCATGATTGATGGACGCATATGCGATCAACCGTTTCACGTTGTGGGTAGCGATGATATTGAAGGTCGAAACCATCATCGAGAGCCCGCCCATCACCACCAGCAGGTTGGTGATCAATTCGGCGTGGCTCGGCCGGTAAGCGCCCACGATCCGGAAAAGCAGGACCAAGGCGCAATTGAACTGGATGGCAGCGAGCATGGCCGCAACGGAAGGCGGAGCTTCGTCGTAGACCTCGGGAAGCCAATTGTACATGGGGGCCAGGCCCAACTTGGTCCCCAAGCCTAAAATAACGAGCGACATTCCGAGCTTGGACCATATTCCCGAGGCGAGAGGAGCAATGCCCGTCAACTTATCCAGGAACGGCTCGGTGCTTGCGCTTGCGGTCCCGCCCATGGCCTTGGACAGACACAGAAACCCGAGAATGGCCAAGCCCAATCCCACCGTCGAGAAAAGGACATAACGCCAGGATGCCCGCCGGGAATCAGGCACATCCGTTCTTACGATGAGCGCGGCCGCCGCCAGGGTCGTCGCTTCGAGAGCTATCCAGCTCAGGATCAGGTGGTTCGATATCAGAACCAGGTTGGCAGCAGAAAGGAAAAGCAAACCCAGCGATGAAAAACGGCGGATGCCCGTACGCAATGAGGGGGTGGCATTGACCCGGCTCAGGACATAGACGGCGATGCCCAGGAAAATGGGATTGATCAAGGCCAGGAAAAGCCTCGACGTGGTATCGATTTTAAGGTATCCGGCGAGGTATGCAGTCTGCTCCGGACGGATGAATTGCGCCAACGAAAATCCCGATGTAAGCAGCCCGACGAAAACCAGGATCGAAGTCGCCCACGATTTCGACCTCCTAGGTACGAGGCATAGACATCCGATCAAAGGGAAAAGGATCAATGCATAGGCCATCAAAGCGTCGGTCCTTCCAGAAACTCGGTTAGGCCATCCGCCTTCGTCCCGTTTCGCATCGCGAGAAACCAGCGATACAGTGCAATCGTCAATGCCGTGGTCACCAGGAGCCCCGCCTGTATGCCTACCGGTTGCGCATGGGCGCTCTCGGTTTGTTCGAACAGCGCGATGGCGTTTTCGATGAATATCAATCCGACCATCTGGCCGAACATGCCCGTCCGCGTTGAAAGTACCACGAAACCGAGCAGTATGCCGGAAGCCACGACCGCAATCGGAGAGCGCTCGACTCCTGATGCGCGCGCCAGCGAGGCCGAGAAGTTGAAGGCGAGTAGCACGGAGCCAAACGCCAAAGTCCAGGAAAGGATGTTCGGCGGAAGGATTCCCGGGCTTCCCGTTCTGTAGGGCGCGTTCTGCGTACGGAGCGATGTGTATAAGGCAAAGGGGAGCGCGATGCCCCTTAAGAGGAGGTGATCGACCATGGACAACCATGCCTCCATTCCTTCCCATTGCGGATTCGCGCGATACGCAATCCAGGCCAGAATAAAACCTTGGGCGGCAAGACAGGCCAAGGCGACTCTCCAGCTGGAAACGAAAAGAGGAATCAAAAACAGGCACAATAAAATTGCCAGAATGGGGCTCATCCTGGGCCTCCGGTCCGCCATAGCGTGGCCGCAAGCGCAAGGATTCCCGCGGATAATCCCAAGGCGATATATTTCGGCACGAGCGCGAGCCGCAAGCGGGCCATCAGGGATTCGATGCTTCCAATCAGGATTGCGATGGCAATGCAAAGCAATACGTTCACTACAGCCGGAAAAAATCCCACCATTCCCGACCAAGGATTGAGAAGGGTTGCGAGGATCGAGGAACCGATCAGGAACTTGATGGCGTTTCCCCATTGGATGACGGCCAGTTCGGGACCCGAGTGATCAAGAATCATGACTTCGTGGACCATGGTCAATTCCAAATGCGTCGTGGGATCATCGATGGGAATCCGGGACGCTTCGACCTGGAGAACGATGAGCAGCGCGAATACCGAGGCCGACCAGAGCACCAGGGATTCGCCGTCATAGGGGTGCAGCGATAATGCCGCATGGAGGGAATGATATCCGGTTTGGAGCGATAGGCTGCCCACGGCCAGGAAAAGCACAGGCTCCAGGAGGGTCGAAAAAGTCGCCTCCCGGGACGCACCCATGCCTTCGAACGAGCTTCCCGTATCGAGCGCCGCAAGCAGGATACCCAAGCGGCCCAGGCCCCAAACGTATGCGAACCATACGAAGTCGAACGGAAAGGATAGAATTGGAGTCGAGCCTAGCAGCGGCACGATGGAGGCGGATAGAATCGATGTGGCGAAAAAAAGCATGGGTCCGACCCGGAAGATCCATGAAGCCGTCGTACTATAGACGGAAGCCTTCTTGAACTGTCTGGCCAAGTCGAACGCCGACTGGAGGATTGGCGGCCCCTTGCGGCCGGACCATAAGGATTTGACCCGGTTCAAAATTCCGATCAGC
>JADGQO010000026.1 GCA_017881725.1 Fibrobacteria bacterium | reverse complement strand
GCGGATGATATCGCCGCCCTTTCCGATACGGAATCGCCCCAAGGCGTCATCGCCGTGGCGAACTTCGCGACGCTGCGTCCGGATTGGAACTCCGCCCGCTACATCACCTTGATCGACGGCGTGCAGGACCCGGGCAATGTCGGCGCCATCCTGAGGACATCGCTTGCGCTCGGCATGGACGCGGTCGTGGTGGGCAAGGGCACTTGCGATCCCTACAATCCGAAAGTCGTCCGCTCTTCGGTCGGCGCGCTCATGGGTTTGCCTTTCGAAACCGGCGAGGACATCGGCGCCAAAATGGAGTTTCTGCGGCAAAAGGGATTCAGCATCGTGGCGACATCGTCGCATGCTACGATCACTTTGGATCAGGCCAAGCTGCGTAAAAAGGTGGCGTTGATCGTCGGCAATGAAGGCGCGGGCACCGGGGCGCAATACCAGGACATGGCCGACACCGTGGTGAAAATCCCTTTGCGAAACAAGGTCGAGTCCTTGAACGTGAGCGTGGCGCACGGTATTTTGACTTACCAATTGATCCACGGACGCGAGTAAGCGCGGAGCGATGGGACGTGGGCAAGACGCGCCTGCCGTTGAAACCGACCTATAATTCCCCCGTCATCCTGACCTTCGCGCTGGCGGCTTGTTTAATCATGGCTGCCGACGGGTTTTCGGGCGGGAGGTTAACGCCTAACTTTTTCGCGACCTATCCGGGTTTTCACCTGGCCTCACCGCTCTTTTATTTCCGACTTTTTTCCCATGCGCTTGGGCATAAGAATTGGGCGCATTTGACGGCCAATTTTTCCGTCATCCTCCTCATCGGACCCATCCTGGAAGAAAAATACGGATCCGGAAATTTGATCAAAATGATGTTGATCACGGCCTTGATTACGGGCCTATTGAACGCGGCATTTTTCACCACCGGCCTGTTGGGTGCCAGCGGCTTGGCCTTCATGATGATTCTGTTGGCTTCATTCGTGAACAACAAGGAAGGCGAATTGCCCCTGACTTTCCTGTTGGTATTAGTGCTGTTCCTCGCGAAGGAAGTGGTGCAGGCTTTCGGGCAGGACGACATCTCCCAATTCGCGCACATCATGGGCGGCATTTGCGGCAGCGTATTCGGGTTTTGGCGCGGGCCGCAACATTCGCGGTGAACCGATGCCGAAGGTCCGTTAAGAAATAATGGAATCAGTTCGCTAACCACCTGCAGGCCGCCAGGGCCGCTTGGAGGGTACGTTCGGCCTTGCCGCGAGTGCCTGTAATGGCTGCATCGCGGGCAACGAAATGGTACATTTGTTGCATGACAACAGAGAAATCGACTCCGCATAAAGTGGCCGTGCTCGGGGCATCGGATAATCCCGAACGCACCAGCAACCAATTGATCCGGCGCCTCCTGGCCAAGGGCCATGAAATTTTCCCCATCCATCCGGCCTTGAAAACCATTGAAGGTCTGGCGGTTTATCCCGATTTGAAATCCCTGCCCGCCGGCATCGACGTCCTCAGCATGTACGTCAACGCCCAACGCAGCGAAGCCTTGACGGAGGCAATTCTGGCCACGGGGATTCCGATGATCATTTTTAATCCCGGGGCGGAAAATCCCACCCTGGCACAACGGTTGGAAACGCAGGGCCGCGAGACCCAGAAAGCCTGCTCCCTGGTTTTGTCCAGCATGGATCAACTCTAATCGCCGATATACGCAGCCGCTTAGGGAATGTAGATTTCCCCTTTAGCCATGCTTTTGGCTCGGACGGAGATGCTTTTGCTCGAATGGTTTTCTGATATAGACAGGGCTGATAAGCTCATTCCCGACGGCGTGGTCTATGTGTCCAGCGTGCTGGCTTTCACTTTTCTGCCCGCGCATCTGGGCCGGAAAATCTGGTGGTTCGTGGGATGGTTTTTATTCCTCAACCTGTCCTTCCTGCTCGACCTATGGAACTTCTTGGATTGGCGTGGACCGTTTCTGTTCATCGCCATTGGACAGGCGCCCTGGGTTCTCATCATGCTCGATTTGGTATTCAAGGGGAAGCTCAGTCCGAAAATCGCAGCCATTCCCATGCGGGAACTTTTGTTGTGGCAAGTCACACGACTCATGGGCCTGCATTTCGCATTGGCCATCTACGGAGGTTATGCCCCCGAAGAATTTTCCCTGCAAGTGGGATTCAGTGAAGTGATTACCGGTTTGGGCGCGTTGGCCCTATACCTGGGATTCAGGCCCAATAAAGGATGGTATCGCACCTTGTTGGTTTTTTGGAATACCTATGGTCTGACTTCCATGCTGACGGCCGAGTTCCGCACGGTGTTGGCCAACCCGAATATTCCTAAAGCGCATTTTTCCCGCGAGATTTTCCAATACATGACGGCCTACCCGCAAAACTGGTGCTATGCGTTTTGGTTTCCCATCGCCATCGGCATCCACTGCGCAATTTATTTTAAGATGTACCATTCACGATCTCCCAAGCCCATCACTTAACAGGTTCACCATGCAAAAATTCAAAATCAAACAATTGTTTCCCGTCCTCGCGGCGGCCGTTTTGCTCACCCGTTGCACCTGCGATTTTTTCGGGACCACGGGTGCTTTGCTGGTTTCCGAAAATGATGAGATGCGGTTGGGCGCGTCCTTCGATTCGACCTTGCATGCCAGCGACACGGCTAAAAAAGAATATCCCATCTATGTGGCGACCACGCCGCAGCAAGTCGCCTTCGTGAAATATGTACAGGATTTGGGCCAAACCTTGGTAACCGGAGTTCCGACGGCAGACCGTCCCGGTTACGGTTTCAAGTTCACCGTGATCAACGCCGACGTCGAGAATGCGTTCGCGGTGCCGGGCGGGTACATTTACATCTATACCGGCATCATCAAGAAAATGCAGAACGAATCGGAATTGGCCGGAGTGATGGGCCACGAAATCGCGCATATCACGCAGCACCATTACCGGGATGAACTCGCGCATCAGGAGGCTTTTACGCTCTTGGTTCAGGCCCTGTTGGGAAACAACCCCGGGCAGTTGGCGCAATTGGTGGCGGGAAGCTTTTTCCAACTTTCCAACCTGAGCGTGTCGCGCGATAAGGAATCGGAAGCGGATAAATTCGGAACGGTGTACGCGGGGAATATCGGCCGCAATCCCTTGGGCATCGCCACGCTCTTCAGCCGCTTCGACAATACCAACGCGCCGCCGGCCTGGTTATCCACCCATCCAGCCTCGCCGGATCGGGTGCAGAATGTTACCGCCGAAGTGACGGCAAACTCGCAACTAAACGCCTTGGCCAAGGATAGCGCCAGTACCGATCATACTGCGGAATTCACTGCCGCCACCGCGGTATTGCGATAGGGAAGATTGCGACGATAACCGGAATTCAATCATTCATGATGACAGTTCCAATCCTTCCTCGTCCGCCCCAATGGATTTTCCTGGATTTCGACGGCGTGATCATGGATTCGATGGGGTTGAAGCTGGAGACCTATTGCTACGCCTTGGAGGGTTTCGGATTTACCCGCGAGGCCATCGAACCTTTGCAGCGCGAGTTGGCGGGAATATCCCGGCAGCGGGTGATTCCCCTGATGTACTCGAGACTTACCGGAAAAGCCATGAGCGAAGCGGATACGCGCTCGGCCTTGGATCGGTTTAACGCCCATGATGACGCTTCGCGATCGAAAATGCGCTTGATGCCGGGCGCATTGGAGTTTCTTGTCGCAGCATCATCTAACTGGCCGCTGGCCATCGTGACGGGAACGCCGCAAGCGGTGATTGAAAAGACCGTGGATTATTTCGATTTGCGGAATTACTTCCGACGCATATGCGGAACTCCGGGAGCCAAGGCGCATCACGTGCGGGAAATACTTTCCGAATTTTCTCTGGCTGGGAAGCGATGTTGGTTCGTGGGGGATGCAATTCTGGATCAGAATGCGGCCGACGAATCCGGCGTCGCCTTCATCGGTTTGGACGGAGGGGATCACCCTTTCCGACCGGGCGCGGCGCTGGCGATAACGTCGCTGAATCAATTGCTTGCTTATTTATAGTTCGCCATGATGCGTTGGGTTTGGCTTCCGGTTTTACCCTTCGGCGTTTTCGCCTGCGCGTGGATTACGGGAACTTTGCTGGACCCGAATTTTCGCGTAGGCATTTCGATGGAAGTCCTGGCGCCTCCGGAAGCGGTGTATGCGGTTTTATCATCGGTAGAAAATTATCCGCAGTGGCGCGACGATGTGATAAAGGTGGAGGCCGACGCACTGAATCCGGAAATTTTTTGGATTGAACATTATAAAGATGGCGGGGAAACGGAATTCGATGCCGGTGGCGGCCATCCCTCCGATAAATGGGAAGCCCATGCCCGGCGTAGCAATTTGCCGATGGTGGGGACGCGGACATTCCTGCTGGTGCCGATGGGAAACGGTTCTACGCGCATAGCGGCCAGTGAGGAAGGGACGGTCGCCAATCCCTTGGCGCGTCTCAAATACCGGTTTGTTTCCGGTCACGCCGAAAGGTTGAAAACCTTACTCTTGGATTTACGCCGGAGGTTGGCGGACTGACGTCACCTGGCGGTTACGGGTTCCGCGTCGGGATATTTTCCGAATTCATAATTCAAGGTGCGCCGCCTTGGAGTGAAGCCGGCCTCACGGATGAACTTTATGGCCGCGCTCAGGGTTTTCAAGCCGGAGGAACGTAGGACGTTTTCCTCGATGACGATGCTGTTGATGTCATTGGCCCCGGCGCGCAAGGCCAGCTCTCCGAGTTCTTTGCCCATGCCCAGCACGCTCACTTCGATATTGGGGATGTTATCCAGGAACAACCTTGCTACGGCCACCATGCGCAAGTATTCGTCGCCGCGCACATGGCGGACGGTGAAACGCTTGGTTTGCGGCTGGAAGGTCCAGGGCACAAAGGACAAAAAGCCCCCGGTCTTATCCTGCTGCGCGCGAATTAAGGACAAGTGTTCCACGACGTCTTCCAGGGTCTCGACCGCGCCGAACACGATATTGCTCGAACCGGGAAGCCCTTGCCGGTGGCATTGGCCCATCACGTCGCACCATTCCTCGCCGCTCAATTTTTTCGGTGAAAGAATGGCTCGCATCCGGTCGGTGAGGATTTCGGCTCCCGCTCCGGGAACTGAACCCAATCCCGCGTCCTTAAGAATGGCGAGCAGTTCCGGCAGAGGGATTCCGGCATTGATGGAGAGGCGCAGCAATTCGACGGGGGAGAATCCGCGCACGTGAACGCCGTATTTCCCATGTAATAAGCGTAACGATTCGAGATAATAATCCAAAGGCAATTTGGGATTGACGCCGCCTTGGATGAAAATGGTATCGACGCCCAAAGCCAGCGCCTCTTCGGTTTTGGCCGCGATTTCTTCCAAGGACAAGGTATAGCCGTGCTCGCTGTCGATTTCGTCCTTGAAGGAACAGAAGGTGCAGTCGACATCGCAAAAATTCGTGTAGTTGATGACTCGAAAGGCCGTATAGCTGACGATCGCGGGATCGTGCAAGGCGCGGCGACGCGCGTCGCCGGCGGCCACGACGTCGGTCCAATTTGGGGAGCGCAGCAGTTCCAGAGCGTCCGGGCATGACAGACGTTCTCCCGAAAAGGCCTTATCGAGAATGGAACGGAGGGAATTTGAACTCATGTTCGAACCACATTGGAATCTGGGTTAATGCGGGATAAGGAGTCTTCAAAATGGGCGCGGCAACCACGGCTCCATTGTCCCGCGCCGCCGGGAAGGATTTCCCGCTTCCAAATCGGGGCTTCATGTTTAATGCGATCGATTACCTTCCGCGAAGCTTGGTAGGCTTCGTCACGATGCGCGGCGCTGACCGCCACGATCACCGCCGTTTGACCTAATTCCACCCGGCCCAATCGATGCCGTACGGCGATATCCAAAACACAGGATTCTTTCCGGACTTCCGCGACGATGGTGGCGATAAGTTTTTCCGCCATGCTCTCTTGGGCTTCGTACTCAATCGCAATGATGCCGGTAAGCCCATCGGAATGGTTTCGTACCGTGCCTTCGAAAAGAATCACAGCACCAGCGTCCTCACGGGCCACTCGGGAACGCATATCTTCCAGGTTTAGAATATCCAGGGTCAAATGGGATGTCTTAGCCATGCTCATCCGCCGCTGACAGGGGAAATGATATCCAGGCTTTCGAAACCGTCCAAACCCCGTTCCGACGGGACGTAGCCGTCATCAAGGGCGACTCGGCTGGACATGAAAATTGGACGCTGGGCGGGATGCAGGCTCGCCAAATATTCCAGGATTTCGGATTCCCGCATGGGCAAGGTCAATACTACCGTTTCGTCGGCGGTGCGCAAGGCTTCCTTGAGTTGCGCGTAATACCGGATGTGGACGGTCCGAAGTTTTGATTCAGGCATGCTTCCAATTTAGAAAAGCGCATCCCGCGTCCCACGGTCCGTCGCCGCCTCAAGGGAAGAATTTCGGGCTTATCCTTGGCAGACCGCGTTGGAATTGGCTATGCTGTCGCCATGCTAACAGTCCGCGTCCCAGCTGCCTACTTGCTCGGCGTCCTGATTTTCAATTTCTTCTCCGGTCCTCAAGCGTTGAGGGCCGCGGAATCGGCCCAATCCGGAATTGCCGGGCGACGGGAAAACGTCCCGACCCAGGGTGCAGGCGGTGTCTGGCTCACGCATGGGGAAGACTTATCCAGACCGCGCCATCCCTGGATCTTTCGCGGGAGAATCGAGGGACGCGCCGTGACCCTGTTGGCCTTGCATCGGGAAATGACCGTAGTCTTTGACGAGGTGGGCTGCGCGGTTTTTTTAGTCTGGAAGGGCGATGCCGTTCCCAAGGCCGCGGGAAACGTTCGCAAAGCGCCGGAGGGATCGGAAAATTCCCTGCCCGAATACCTTCCCAATGGGCCGATTTATTATCGCCGTATCTCGGATTCCCCCTGGTCCTTGCGTGGACCCCAGGGTAACATCCCTGTGACGGTACATTTCCAATTCGTTCGCCAAACCGAGGCGCACGCCGAATTTGAATATGGCATCGAGGTCAAAGGCGGCGCGATGATCCTGGTGCGGGAGCTCCCTGAATTCGACGATCATTACGGTCAAAACGGCCTCTTCCGTAACTTTACGGTTACGGGGATTCCAACTGGTGATACTTTGCGGCTGGATATGGACGGCCAAGGCATGCCGGACACCTGGGGCGGCGGGGCGACCGGCCGAGTCGTGGTGGATGGGCCCCATCGGTTTTGGGAGCAGGAAACGGATGGGTCAACGCCCATTAAGGTGACATGGACCCAGCCGGGGCAATAGGCTCCCCTGCGGGCGCTTTTTTACTTTTCCTACATGATGCGGAAACCCGGACAATTGGATCTCGGTTCCATGCCTCTCAACAGTATCAATCCGATTCTGGGAGTGAAGCCGACGCTTCGGAAAGTCCGGACCGTTGCGTATATATCACGACATGGTTTTGATCCGTGAATTTGCGACCTTGCTCCAGCGGCGAGCTGGCCTTGTCGGGAAGCGACCCAGTTATGGTTTTGGAAAGCATGCCGTCGAATTGGGGCAACCGGCTTTGGGCCGAACCGATCGCGATGTGACCTTTGTCACCCTTGGCGCGGTACTGTGCCGGACCCTGGAAGCGGCGGAAGAATTGGAATCCAAGCGCGACGTATCCGTTGAAGCGTGGGATGCCCGGTTCGTGAATCCCTTGGACTACGGCCCGCTTTTGGAATCGGTCCGCAAAACCGGCCGGCCGCTGCTGGCTTCGGATGCTTGCGAACGCGGGTCTTTCCTGCATACCCTCGCTTCCCATATATCCCGAATCGCCATCGACGCCTTGGACTCCTTCGACGCGCCGCTAGTCGTTTTGGGCGACGCAATTGGATCACCCCACCCGCCGGGCAGGTTTGCGGTTCGTGACCGGATTTGTCTTTTTTTTCGCGGCCAGGGCGGATATTAATGGGAGGGAGCGTACCAGGTACGGTAGCTTGGATGCTTCCCCCCGTCAAGTCCGGCAACCTTGACAGAGGTTAACCTATAAGTTAACATGGAAGCAAAAGGTGGGTTGCCTCCCCAGCGAGGTTTCCGGCTTATTTATCCGGGTAAATTCCCGATACCCAATCTGCGAGATAAGGAGTCCTTAGATGGCGAAATTGAAAAAAAGCAAAAGCGCGGCCAAGGCCGGAAAAAAAACTGGCGCTTCCAAGGGCGGCGAATCCATGGTCGGAGAATTGCTCCGCAAGGCCAGGGAATCCACCGGCATCTCCCAGGAAGAGTTGGCGTCCCGGTTGAAGACCAAGCGCACTGCGATTTCGCGCATTGAAAACCATGCCGACGACATTAAGTTGTCCACCTTGGAGCGAGTCGCTAAGGCCTTGGGCAAAGAGCTGAAAGTCAAGATTCTTTGATAGCATGATTGTCCGGTCCCGCATCCAGGGTCCGGACAATCCCCATTGCCTCTCCCGCCTTTACATTGGGATAATTGTTCGCCATGAACAATTCCCCGATACCCCCCCGCTCAACCGACTTCCCCGTTTCCTTTCAGTCCTCAGATAAGTTTCGCCATTTGCATTTTACCGGTCGCCTCGCCCAGCTGTCCCTGATTGTCTTCACCGCGACCTTACTTTTATCCGCAAGTTTTTTGCAACCGGCTTTCGCCGAGCGGAAACCCGTGGCCTTCGGATTGGTAGGAGGATTAACCGGCGCGTCTTTTTGGGGGGATCAAGTCAAGGAATTCAACATGGCGGTTTGGCCTACCACGGGATTCACCTTGGCACTCCACCTTCCGGTATTTCTGGGTTTGGAAACTGATTTACTGTACGTCAGCAAAAGCGGATCGATACTAACCTATGCCGGCGGTTATCCCCAACCGAACGTCCTGACCCTGCATGGTTTGGAAATGCCTTTGCTTTTGAAGGTGACGGCTCCCACCGGCTCGGAAGTCACGCCGATATTTTTCGCCGGCCCCTCAGTCGCCTATTTTTTCAAGAAGGATTCCTATGCCGACATCGTCGCCATCGACACGGGCGGAACCGTCCAGGCAATAACCGGAAAGCCGTTGATCGCGAAGGATGACCTGGTGGATTTCGATTACAGCTTTTGTTTCGGCGGGGGAGTGGAATGGGGCTTGGGGTCTTTTCAGATTCGGTTCAACTTGGGACAAAACTCCCTCGATAAGACCAAACGCGTCGACGTGAAGACGGCCGTGGTGGCCATCATGGCGGGGTTCATCTTTTAACGAAGCCAGCTTGACGGGCCGCAGCGGAATTTTTCCCGGGCCGCCACAGTTGACATCGAGGCCGAGGCCGAAAGGCGGCAAGCCCGATCACTCGGATCACCGCTTACTTAGTGATCGTAAAAAATTGCCTAAGGGAAGCAGGAACAGCACGGCTCCGATGGCGAAGAATCCCGCGCCGAGCAAAAGTTTCATCCAGGTGCGGTACATGCTGTCATGTTTTTTTTCGATGATGGAATCCTTGGGCTTTCCGGAATCATAGTAGACATTGACCAATTCGCCGACATGATAAGCCCCCAGCCGCGACTCCCAATAGGCTTTGGGACGCGGTTCTTGTTCGTAGGAAAGCTGCCAACCCCAAACGCTTTTCCCGTCAATGAAATATTCAAAAAGGAGGTCGGGATAATAATCGTCGGCTCCGCCGGAGGAATCGCGGCGAACGGCGACCTTGAGAAAATGTCCGGGAGTTTCCAGGTAGCTTTCCAGATGGGTCATGGCTTTGATGCGGACCACATCCTGCCGCATGGATTTTTGTCCCATGAAGGCGACGACCAACCCGCAAAAGAACGCCAGCACCTGGACGCCGAATGGCGTGCCGCCGGCGTCCTCGCTATCGCCTGAATGGACCGGAATCATTGTCGGGCCTGGAAAGAATCCATCGCTTCAGCGTGTGAAAAGCCTATTTTCAATTTCCATCCCGCGTGATTCGTGTGAAGGCGCATTGGTCCTGTCGGAGATGTTACAATATACTCCATCGACGCGGCAGGTACAAACGCCGCTTGTGAGAGAACCGGCTTGAACGAAAAAAATAATCGACAAATTTCCGCCGCTGCCGACGACATCGCGACGGATTCGACGCCCAAACCGGTCGGAGATCCTTTTTTGGTATTGGATGACCTGCTGTGGAAGCGGTTCTACCGGAGGTCCTTGAAATTCTCCGCCGCAGCGGCGTCGGTCTTTGGAATTCTTTGTGCAATCTTCGTTCTCCGGGAAATGGCCACATCGAGGTTACAGGCGCGTTACCTCCACCGCCTGGTGGGGGAAATCCACTACAACGTTGAATCCGGGACCCAAAGCCATCTCATCCATCCCGACTATGGGCCGATGGATGAACGGCGCGGCTATGTCCAAGCGGAGGAGTTCGGAGCGGCGTTGGCGGGCCGAGGCTTCGTGTCCTCGGGTCAAGCGCGCCCATCGGAACGGATGCTCTCCCTATCCCGGCGCGGCATCAATCCCATCTATCCTGAAAAGACCCAGGCGGGCCTGCGTCTCTTGGATCGTCGCGGTGAAATCATGCTCGCGCGAAATTATCCCTTGCGTGTCTATCCCGCCTTCGACTCCATTCCGCCGCAAATCGTCAAGACCTTACTGTTCATCGAAAACAAGGATTTGTTGGATTCGGCGCACCCGTATTTGAATCCCGCCGTGGATTGGTCGCGCATGGCGAAGGCCGTTATGGAATTGGCTCGCCAGAAATTGGGCCGCAACGGCAATGTCCCCGGGGGCAGCACGCTGGCGACGCAGTTGGAGAAGTACCAGCATTCCGAAGAAGGCCGGACCCTGAGTCCCTCCGAAAAATACCGGCAAATGGTCTCCGCCAGCCTGCGGGCCTATCAAGCCGGGGAGTCCACGCTAACCGCGCGTAAAGGGATCATGCTTCAATACGTCAATACGGTTCCTTTGGCGGCGCTTCCCGGTTACGGCGAAGTGAACGGGTTGTACGACGGCATGCTTGCCTGGTACGGCGCGTCTTTGGACTCCATCGGGCGGTTGCTGCGCGCGCCTGTCGGGCGGGGTCCGAATGCCCAGGGCATCGATACCGGCGTGGACATGCCGGCCATGGGAAAAGGCTATCGCCAGGTGCTCAACCTTTTCATCGCCCATCGTCGGCCTTCCTCCTATTTGCTTCTTCATCGCGACGCGCTGGTTTCCATCGGGGATAATTACCTGCGCGTTTTGGGGCGTGAAGGCGTGATCAGCCCCCAGTTGCGCGACGCCGCTTTGGCCGCCCATCCGGAATTGCGGCGGCATGGCGGCTCGACTCCGGAGGATTTCGTGGAGCGCAAGCATGTGGACGCCGTGCGGAATACCCTGGCCGGAATGTTGGGCTTGCCGCGTCTGTATGATTTGGATCGACTCGATTTGACCGTAGGCACCAGCTTGGACGGAAAGGTGCAAATGGATGTCGTACGGTTTTTGCAAAAACTGGCTTCACCGGCCTTCGTCGATTCGGTGGGATTGAAATCCTTCCGGATGCTGGATAAGGGCGATCCGACGCGCGTCGTATACAGCTTTACCTTGTACGAGACTTTCGCCGGGCGCAACCTGTTGCGCGTGCAGGCGGACAATTACGACCAGCCCCTGAACATTAATGAAGGCGTAAAACTGGACCTGGGCTCGACGGCCAAGTTGCGCACCCTGGTGCATTATCTGGAGATCATGTCGGAGCTTCATCATCGCCTGGCGGGAAAACCGGTGGCCGACAATCAGGCGCTGGCGAAAAACGGTTTGGATGAATTGACCCGATGGGCCGCGGATTATTTATCGGGCGCGAAAGACCCCGCATTGCCGGCGTTTCTGGATGCCTCCTTGGAGCGGAAATACTCCGGTGACACCCGCGAGAAATTTTTTACCGGCAGCGGCGTGCACACCTTCGTCAATTTCGAAGCCAATGAGGGCGGCGTGCAATCGGTCAAGGAAGCCTTCCGCCATTCGGTGAACCTGGTCTTCATCCGGTTGATGCGCGACGTCGTCAATTATCATATCGCGCAAGCCGAAGTGAGTCGGGCAACACTGATGGATTCCTCGGAATCGCCGGAACGCAGGGTTTACCTGGCGCGTTTCGCCGAACAGGAGGGCCAGACCTTTCTCGGCCGTTTTTTCCGCAAGTACCGGGGCATGAACCGGGAAGGGGTCATGGACGCATTCTTTCAAAGTTTCCGGCCCGTGCCCAGGCGCTTGGCCTCGGCCTACCTGTATCTGGCGCCCAACTCGGACAGCGCATCGTATTTCGGTTTCATGCGCGCCCAATTGGGCGACTCGTTATTTCCCGTCCGTCAGTTTGAATCCCTCCGCGAACAATTCAAACGCGAGAACCTGGGGTTAGCCGATTTGGGATTTTCGGCGGGAGTGCATCCGTTGGAACTGTGGTTAGTGGGTTTTCTCCGCGCCCACCCAGGCGCGTCATGGTCGCAGGCCAAGGAAGCGTCCCGGGACCAAATTCAGGAAACCTATCAATGGCTTTTTACAACCCGTCATCGGTCCGCGCAGGACATCCGGATAAAAACCATCATGGAGTTGGAGGCATTCCTCGAAATCCATAAGGCATGGCAACGTGTAGGTTACCCCTTCAGTTCCCTGGTTCCCTCCTACGCGACGGCTATCGGCAGCTCGGCGGATCGTCCCAATGCGCTCGCTGAGTTGGTCGGACTGATCATGAACGACGGCATCCGCTACCCTTCGGTCCTGATCGACCGGCTTCGCTTGGCGGAGGGCACCCCTTTTGAATCCGATTGGGCCCTGGGTGATACGGTTTCCCGCCGCTTGCTCAGCTTGGAAGTGTGCCAAGCCCTAAGGCCCTTGCTGTTGGACGTCGTGGAACACGGCACGGCCGTACGCGGTTTCCATGCCTTTCCGGACGGCAGGGGCGGATTTATTCCCCTCGGCGGCAAAACCGGCACGGGGGATCAACGGTTTGAAACGTTCAGTAAGGGAGGGCAGCTCCTGGAATCGCGAGCCGTAAATCGGACCGCCACATTCGTCTTCTTTCTCGGCAGCCGGTTTTTCGGCACCGTCACGGCGCATGTACATGGGGAGGTCGCGAAGAAATATGATTTCACCAGTTCCATGCCGGTGCAGATACTGCGTCTTTTGCAACCTAGCTTAAAGCCGTTGCTGGAGGCTCCTCCGCCCTCGACGGAGCGTCCGGACGGATTTCCGATGGCATTGGACGAACCCCGTTTTGGTCGCATGTCGCTGCCTTCCTCGCTCGTTCGTTCGCAAAAGCCGCCCCTGAGTTCGCAATTCCTTTCCCAAATGCTTTTGGGACCGTCAGTACCGGATACCACCCAACTTCCGGCCGAACAACCCGACGACTAGCCCATTGTTTGTGACCCGGCGCACAACCGATTTTCTTCAATTAATTAATTTCATGTCATGCTGACACTTTTCCGTCATTTCCCTTTGTTCTTGTTCATCCTTCTTCCCTTGTACGCCGGGGCCGCCAACAAATCGCCGGAAGACTTCATCGCCAATCCGCCCCCGCAGGCTGACCCTGTAAAGGATGCGACCTTAAAAGACAAGCCCATTAAGGATGCTGCCGACCGGGACGTCGGCGGAAAGGATGCCGCGCAGAAACACTCCACCAAACGTCATGGTAAAGACGATGCGAAAGAGAACACGGCCGCCGTCCTGGATACCGCGAAGGCGCATGCCGCCTACCTGGAAGGGGATTTTGATCAGGCCATCCGCGGATTAGAGGATTTCCTTAAAGCCAAAAAGTCCATGAGCCATCCGGAGAGCGTGTTCGTCTACAAGCATATGGGCGTGATGTACGCGGCCAACAAGGCGACCCAGGAAAAGGGCAAGTACTACATGTATAAACTGATCGAAATCGAGCCGACGGCCAAGATTCTCGACATGTATGCCAGTGACATGATTTTCCTCATTTTCCGTAATGTGCAGGAAGATTATGAAAGCAAGCATGGGTCGGCTAGGTCCGCATCATCCGACGCTGCGGGGCAAGCGGGCGCTGCCGGTACCAAGGGGACAGGTACCAGCGTGACTACAACGAACACAGCTTCGGCCGCCGACCCGGCCAAGCCATCCGGCGCCTCACGTAAGAATCAAACGTTGTATTGGGCGGCGGGCGGAGCCGTGCTGGCCGTGGGCACAGCGGCCCTATTGTTCATCGCCTTGGATAATCCCTCCCCGAAAACCCATACGATAACGGTGTCGCCGTGATAAGCCGCAAACAAAATTTTTTCCTGGCCCTTTCCGTTTTGGCTCTCGCGGGTCTGTTCCTGACCGCATGCAATTCGGGTTCTTCCGGCGGCGCTCGGCAAATCCAATTCAATCTGAACGACTCCCTGAAGAAATACGATAAGGTGGTCATCACCCTACTCGACGCGAAGGATACGGTGCGGGTATTGGACACGGCCTTTGCAGGCAAGCTGTCCGATCCGAAAGCGATGGGCGCTTACACGCTTCCGGAAAATGTCGGGTCCGATTTTATCGTCCGCGTGCAAGGGTTCGATCAGCAAGGGCTGTTGGCCATGCAATCGACCGTGGCCGTGCTGGGAGGCTCCGCCGGTGAGCCCAAGAAAACCCCGCCGCAAAACCTACCCGCGTTGATCGCCGGGCTTTCGGGAGCGAAATTATCCCTGCTGGAAACCTCGGCAGGCGCATTATCCCCGGCTTTCCATCCGGATTCGTTCGCCTACAATATCGAGTTGCCGTACGCATCCGATTCCCTGGCTTTGGCGGCCACTCCCAACGACAGCCTGGCGGTATTGACATTGAACGGCGATCGAGCGCAGGCCGGCCTGCCGACCGCGAAACGGTTCATCCCCGTCGGCGTCACGAGTTTAAAAATCGGCGTGCAGCCGCCGGGAGGAACCCTTGCGAATTACTACGCCTTGACAATCCAGCGCAAGCCGGGTACCGAGGATCGGCTCGATTCCCTCACGGTTTCGGACGGGAAGTTGGCGCCGGCGTTCTCGCCCGACTCACTGACCTATGCACTGACGGTAGGCGCGGACGTGGAGCTTGTAAACCTGTTGGGATTTCCCAAGGATCACATGGCCCGGATTTCCATGAACGCTGTTCCGCAGGACTCCTCTTGGGGCAACCTGATCAACTTGAGTCCGGGAACGGTCACGGCCGTGATCGTTAAAGTGGTTTCACCCGACAGCTCCGTTTCCAAGGAGTATACCCTGAATGTGAAGCGGCCACTGAGCGATGATGGCGCATTGTCGAGCATCACGCTTTCCACGGGTAATTTGGTCCCGCCCTTTGATCCGGATCTATTCCAATATACCGCGACGATACCGGCGAACACGGTTTCGATCATTCCCACGGCGCGGCAGACACCGTCGGTCATAAACCTCAATGGCAACGCGACGGGGAACGCGGTCGCTTCTTCACCCATCAACTTGCCCGTCGGGCTCACCGTCGCGATTCTTTCCGCCACCGCTCCGGACGGCAAATCCAAGCGTTCCTACTCCCTGACGTTCAATCGCGCAAGTCCCGATGCGTTCCTGACCGATTTGAAAGTTTCCGTCGGCAAGTTGGATTCGGCCTTCCGCTCCGATCGATTGCATTATTCCGATTCCGTTCCCAGGATCCAAGCCGCTGAGACCATTCAGGCAACGGCTCCGGACAATGTTACCGGCATCGCGGTATCCGTCAACGGCGCAACGGTTAAATCCGCTTCTACCCATGTCGGGGCGAGCGTGGTCGCAACGGCAAGCGCGAGCTTGCGGGTTGGAATGAATACCGTGCTTATCGCCGTCACGGCTCCGGACGGAAACAATGCGAACACTTATTCATTGTCCATCAAACGGCTTCCGGGCGTGAACCCGGATTTAAGTTCTTTATCGATTACTCCCGGGGCAGGTATCAAGCCAGCCTTTTCGGCCGCGGTACTTACCTATAACGACACCCTGGCTGGTAATCTGGTGGGCCCTTTGAATGTGGGCGCGAAGGCCGTGGATTCGGGCGCGACCATCGTGCTAAGGCTTAATCATACCGAGATAACCTACATCACTTCCGGTACGGGGGTTCCCCTTCCTATCGTGCGTACCGTCGTCCTTTCGACGGATACCATCCGATACCCCGTGGTCAACAAGCCTTTGGAGTTATTACCCGGAATCAGTTGGGTCACGGCGGAGGTAACGGCTGAAGACGGGGTCACCAAGAAAACCTATACCGTCAACATCGATAAATTGCCGAGTACGGTTTCCACGCTGTCCGCGTTGGTCGTGAATCCGACTACCGGCGCGAACCTGGCTCTCACGCCGGCGTTCAGCAGTGCGACTTTGGCATATTCGGCCGTGACTACCTCGGGATTCGTCGTCATCACCCCAACCGCGACGGACAAGCTGGCGAAAATTACCGTCAAAGGCGTAGCCGTCCCCACGGGCACTCCCTCGGCATCCATCTCGCTGGCCACCGGCGCGAATGCCATTTCGATCGTATGCACGGCGTCGGACGGGAAAATAATTTCCACCTACAATCTGACGGTCGCGAAACAACTCATTTTGATCACTCCGGTAAAATGATTCAAAGAGTTCCGAATTTTGCGGAACCATAAAATTCGTGAATTGAGAAAACCAAAATCCCCATTCGCCCCTATGCATGGAGGATTGATTTGGATTGAGTCTTATGGGCCGATTGATGGAATCGATTTAATTTCGCGATTCGCATTGGCATGAAATTGTCCGTTCCGCCGTGGATTGTATTGCCCGCAGCTTCGCGGTATGATTTAGATCCATTTCGAATTCCGCGCCCGCAACGCATCCAGGCAACGCGCGGAGTCCAGGTGAGGAGGATCCTTGAAGCGGTTTTATTTGGAAGTACTCAACGGTACGGAAAAAAATCGCCTGGTGGAGGTAATGGCCTCGATCACTTTGGGCCGCAGCCACGGGAACGATCTATCCTTCCTGGGCGACGATGCCGGTATCGTCTCGGCGCGCCATGCCCTGGTGGCGTTAAAGGGCCATACCTTGTGGCTTCGCGATCTGGACAGCAAGAATGGGACTTTTGTCGGCAAGGTGCGCGTGACCGAGCGCGAGCTTTTGGGAGGGGAAGTGATCAGCCTTGGGCCGATGGGCCCAGCCATGCGTGTGACGGTAATGGATGCGTTGGGAGAATCCTTGGACGGTACGGAAACGCTCACGATAAAAGGCCGCGACACCACGGCCATGCCGATCCCGGAACTGGGCCTTTTAGCGGGAACCCATGGCGGAAACCAAGGACGGATCCGCGAGATGGCGCGCCGTTTGCGCAGCACGGACGGCCCGCACCAAGTGATGCAAGGCTTATTGCGCGACCCCGAACGGTTGGCCCGTCTGTTGAAAGGTGGCATCATGCCTGAACGGATGGGCGGTTGGTTGGGTGGTATCGGCAGCGGAATTTCGAGTTCCCGGAAGCGTATCCTATGGGCGGGAATAGTGCTCGGGTCGATTGCATTTTGTTTGCTCTCCGTTCTCGGATTCCAAAATTTCAGCTACCGCGCGAAAATCAAGAAGCAGGGAAACCTCCTCTCGCAAATTCATGAACTGGAAAAAAACCTCGAGGCAATTCCGGGTAGCAGTTCTTCGCAAGCGCCCCTGCGCGGCAAGCTGGTGCATCAATTATTGGACGCGGAGCATCAACTTTTTCAGATCCGCGAAAAATTGAAATTGCCGGACAGGGCTCCGGCTTACCGTCTCCCCTTGGGCAATGATGTCCACCAGGTATTGGCCGAGTTGGGAAAGCGCGGCTTCATCATCCCGGAGAGTTTCATTCTCGCCGTCCAAAATCAAATCGATATCCTAAGCAAACCGGAAAACCGGGCGACGCTTCAGAAATGTTTCGCCCGGAAGCCGAAATATGAAACGCTGATACGCCAAGAGTTGGCGCGCCTGAAATTGCCGGAGGAATTTTTCTATCTGGCCATGCAGGAAAGCCTACTCGACAGCGCGGCCCTTTCGGGAAACGATGCGCGCGGCCTATGGCAGTTGGTTCCGGAAACGGCGCGGCAATTTGATTTGAAGGTGCCGGATGATTGGGAAACGCGGCCTGCCTTTGAGGATGAACGCACGCGCCCACGGGCATCCACGCGCGCGGCGGCGAAGTACCTGCACCTTCTCTATTCGGAATTCGGAGACGCGGCCTTGGCCATGGCGGCCTATAACGCCGGCGGCAACAAACTGCGCAAGGTTTTGCGGCAAATCGAGGATCCTGTGAACGATCGTGATTTCTGGTATTTGTATCGCATGAACGTGATGCCCGAGGAGACCAATCAGTACGTACCGCGCATCATCGCCATGATCCTCATCGATCAAAATCGGACCAAGTACGGGTTTTAACGCCGGACACCCGATCCAAGCGGCTTGGGTAACGAACTCCGATTAATCGGACTCGGCGTCTTCCCGCAAATCGGATATTTCCGGGCCAACCAGTCGATTCCATTCGGCATATAAATACTCACGCAGCGCTGCGGGCGCCTCGCCTACGGATTTGTCGGGAAGAACATGGTATTGCTCCATGGTTTCCGGTTCCTTGGGTATTGCCGCGCGAATGCCGTACTTTTTTCCGGAGCTGAACAACAACAGCTTCACCGAGTCCGGATCCAAGCCGTCACGGATTTTTCGGCACCAGAATTCAACTTCCAGGCCTCCCTCCCCATCGACATCCAAAATCCGGTAATTTCCGGATTCGTATGCCAGCGTCGTAAACGGATCCTGCGTGGCATCCCTCCATTTCCAAACAATTAGGCGCCCTTTG
This sequence comes from Fibrobacteria bacterium, assembly GCA_017881725.1. Classification (GTDB taxonomy): domain Bacteria; phylum Fibrobacterota; class Fibrobacteria; order UBA11236; family UBA11236; genus Chersky-265. Next base: position 59,335 of record JADGQO010000026.1, on the reverse strand, counting down.
CCGACGGACCGCAGCAGTACGGCCGTTAATTCGCAGGCCAAATCGTTCCCGTAGGTTCCGGACTCAGCCGAGCGGATCACGAAAATATTTTCTTCGCGATGTTCGATGAATTTTACCGAATCCAAGGTGCGGACCTTGGCGGGATTCCCATCCGTAGATGTCGAAGGAGTCGCCAATGCTTCCGCGTGCGCGGGCCACGCTCCCGAGCTGTCGCGCTCGGGAAGAATCAAGAAGAAACTCAGGGCTGCGGAAATAATGAATCCGTTCATGTAGACATAAATATCGAAATTCCGGCCGACTTAGGCGTTCGTTTGCACTTGTCCACCCGGGTTGGCATCCGCGACGATGACCGTACACCCGGTCCGGCGATTTGCGCAATCGACGGCGTCCTGGATGGCTGAACTATTCCCTCTGTACCCGAAAAATCTGCCGCCGCCGTGGTAATGTTTATCAATCAATTTTCGGATTTTTATTGGTGTTTTCGTCGCTGGGTTTGCCTCCAGATCCCTTCTTCTCCCCCGCCGTCCCATCCTTCGGCTCGATCTTCTTAATCATCACCCCGCCGGCTTTCGGCTTCTCTAGCTTCAGCACCCCGTCCTCCGGAATGTCCTTGCTGCTCTCCGATCCATCGGGTAACACCAAGGTTACCTTACCGCGCAAATCGCCGAAATGCATTTCCAGCCAGCTCACATAGTCCACGGGCTTGGAGGCGGCAGTCATGCCCAGGCAGGAAATTTCAAAGTGGTAGGTCAGGGTATGATAGTCTTCCCCGTATTTATTCAAGTCGGATTGCACGTGGACATGCGGCTCTTGTTGCGGGGCTTTCCGCTTCCATTGGCAAACCGCTTTGCCGTCCGCGATTTTCGCGCGGCCCGTGAAGGTGGGCTGTGGTTGCATGGGACCATTGGTGCAGTACATCACGAAATCGCAAACCGTGCCCTCCGGCGGTCCGCCTACTTTGGCGGACATTTGCAGAATGGCTTCCTTGGCGATTTCTTTCAGCTCCTTACCGGAGCCGTCGAGGATTTTCAGTTCCGTGATTTTCACCGGAGGCGATACTTTGATGAATCCGGATTTGCCCTTGGCATTGTGATCAGGCAGCTCCGCTTCGAAGGTCATGGCTCCGGTCTTATTGGGCTTGGTCACGGTATAATATCCGCGATAAAGATTCGCGTAGATTTTTCCGGTCACTGTATCGATGGCGGCGCCTTCTTTATCCTTCAGGCTGAACTTCACCGTGGAGCCGTCGGAAACGAAGGCTGTGACGACTTCGATTTGCACGCGACCGCCTTGGGCCACTTCGAATTCGCCCCAGCGCGCCTCGAGGATGGCGGACTTCAATTTGATTTGCAGCGGCGAGTCGGTTTTTCCGTTGAACTTGGGCATGGCGGGCTACTTATTGAGGCCGTAAGCCTGTTGGGCTTGACGTACTTGCTCGTCGCTGAAAGGATTGCCGAAGATTGATGAGACTTCGAAGGGAATTTTCTTGGCCGGATCAATGGTACCCAGCGTGGCGATGGCCTCATCGCAAACCCGGATATGAAAAGTCGCGGGACCTAAGGATGTTTGGCGGGCGACCATTTTATTTGTCAGGAGCGGGATCACTTTTGGGATCCATTCCGGTTTGTTCACATATCGGAGCGTGGTCAGGGCTTTTGCTTTGTCGGGAGCGGGTCCATGCTCCAGCGCGAATTCAAGCTTACGTATTTCCTTGATATAGCCGACCTTGGCCAGGGCCATATCGTAGCCTTCCAGGGCTTCGCGGTCCTTTTCTTTTTTGCGCAAGGTTAAAAGCGGTTCCATCGCCGAGCTGTCATTGGAATTGCCGACTGCCAGAACGATCTCGCGATTGGGTAAATGCGATATCGGTTGCGTGTACCTTTGTTCCAGTTCTTGCAAAAGCCGTTTGCCGTCCTTGGGACGGGCGCGCTCGGAAAGGATTTCCGCGGATCGGCATTGGATGGACTCGTCCTTGTCATGCAGATCTTGGAAGAGGACCTCGAAACTCCAATCGGTAAAGAAGGTTTCGACGATATCCAGCACCAGCTCTCGGCTTTTGAGTGTTGCAGGATGATAGCCGGCCAGGAAGGCGAAGTCCCCGGCCATGCCTGAGTCCAACCCTTTCATGAGAGTGCGATCCGCCTTTTCGATGCGCGCTTTGATGCTGGCTTGTTCCATGGGGTTTCCTTTTCCTGTTCCGGCCGACAGTAGCATGGCGGTCAATAGAGCGGTGACCTTAAGCATTCAATGGTAATCCGTGGGTTGCGTATGGGCGCAGACTTACGCTTGCGCGCGACCTTTGCAGTTCGCCATCCGTGCCGTCATTCGGAAAATCCTTCACGGAAATCAAATCCCCCGCGAGCATGAAATTCTGATCGTCCGAACCGTAAGTGAGATTCTGCCAGCCACGCTCGGGGTTATGCGGATTATAGTTCACGTACTTGGACATCATGCGCATGCGCGACCAAAGGTCGTGGCGCCACGGGGTCGCGACGCCGCGATCATCCGTGTGGGCGTATTGCGCGCGGGTAAGCCGGAGCATATGTCCGAATTCGTGGGCCAGGACGCGGCCCATATTGAAGGCACTGCTCTTGCTTGTAAAAACGGCGGAGGGATTAAACGCCCACCGGTTGCCTGCATGCGCCAGCGGCGCCATGGTTTCCGGGACTCCGTCGGCGTTGGTGAAAGTCATGCTCAACAGCTGGGTAAAGTAGACGTTCATCACTCCGCGGCGGTTGAGGCTTCGAGCGATGGCTTGGGAACGGAGATGGAGGTGGATATAATCGTCCGCGATGGTCCCGGCCTGAGGTTGCTGCACGTCATGGGACTCGAAGCCGCGGAACACGAAGCGAACGCCCACCGGGTTCCAGATATCGTTGATGCTGTCGATCAAGGCTTGCGCTTCAGCTTGCGTCCACAACGGCGGATCCGCCAGCTGGGCCCCGGCTGCGTCCGTGACCGTGAGCAAATGGCCCCAAAGTTCCACGTTGACCAAGGGCACGACATGGACGTCCAAAGTGGCGATTAGGGGACCCGCTGCGGAGCCTTGATGCACTTCCAATACTTCATCGCCCTGCGCCACGGCCCGGAATTCGAACATGTCGTTGCGGGTGGGTTCGATTGCCGTCGTAACCGTAAGGATACCGTTACCGCCACGTGACGTCAGGTGCAAGGGAAAGGAGGCTTCGTCCAGGTGGACCGGCGTGCAACCCAGTAGGTAGGTCATGGACGTGGCCCCATCGGTTGCTGGAGCGGGCAGGGACAGTTTCATGGCCTCGCCGCCTCGGAAATCGATTTGCGGCGAATTCCGTTGTGACGGCCCGACATTGGCCCTTTCGAAAAAAGCCAGGTAGCGCCGGTTAAGGGGCTGATGGGTACCGTTCATGTTACCCACGCGGCCGAATATTTCGGCGATTTTATCGCGTGTATGGTTGCCGGACACGCCGTCGATGACCAAACCGTTATCCGCCTGGAATTCCAGGATGGCGCGTTCCGCAATATCGTTCATGGCGTCCGTCACGGCCCCGCAATAATAGCCTAGGATTTGCAGGCGCTGGAGTTGGCCTTCCAAACCCGTGTTGGGCCGCAGGGTTCCGTCCCAGACTACTATGGTGTTTTCGCCCGTCGGATCCGGATCGATGCCGTTCACGCGCACCACGCGGAATTGCGTGCCGAACAATTCGAGCACGGCTTCTTCGCCCGCGGGCATGTCGAAATGATAAATACCGTCCACCGCTTGCACTTGCGAGACCGCTCCGGAATGTAAGGTAAGCGTTGCGTCTCCGCCGGTCGTGATGCGGCGATTGGCCGTGGTGCCGGGGCGCATTTGGAATACGATATGCACCGCCGCCGTGCTGAAGCGCGCGGCTGTGCCGGAGTGTCCGTCGCCTTCCGCCATATCAGCCTTCCGCCGGGCTGGGCCCGAACTCCACTTTGAATCGGCCCCGCGTAACCTTCTCGTGCTTGGCTTTGCCTTGTCCGTCCAACTTGCCTGTCAGTACCGTGCCGTCCCGCAAGGTCAGGGTGTAAGGTGTATTTTTGCGCGGCTTGCCGCCGTCGCCGGTCAATTCGATGTCCACCGTATCATGCACTTTCAAAATCGGGCTGACCGCCACGCATTGTCCCACGCAGATCAGAATTTGGAATGATTCGCACGTTTCTAATTCCGGTTTGTGGGTTCCGGTCCCGTCTTCGTCAACCAGCGCGGCTTTCACGTCCCAAGCGCCCGTGACCTTTCCCCCCGAGACTTTCATCTCCTCCGTGCTCACCATCATCCTTAAACCGCCTTCGCCCACGCCGTAAATGCTGATCCACGCCTGCGCGCCGTCCTCAAAGCCATCCGCCGTGACGGACCAGCTGCATTTTTCCGAGGCGGCGATTTCCGGCTTGTCCCATTTGGCGCCGGACAATTCGGGGACCGTAACCGTGAAGTTACCGGTCTGGACGTAACCGCCATAATACCCCTTGCCGTCCATGCTACTGACGCCGACAATGTCCTGGCCGTCCGGATCCTTCATGGTGAACGGGATGCCGCCCAAGGGTTTTCCGGCCGAGTCCACGAATTCGAATTCCACGCTATGGACTTGCGGCGGCGCTTCCGGAGGTTCGGAGAGAGGAAAGGGTTTGATGGCTTTGGGGCCCGTCTTGTTGGCGGCGGCCGATGAGGAAGCGGCTTCGGCGGCGCCGGCTTGCGACCCGCTGCCGACTTCCCCGATCAACACCGTGAAGCAGCCCATGGCATTCATGGAAGGTGGTCCCACGCATAAGGCTTGATCGGAAATGCGGGCGGCGGGCTTCTTCCCGACAAAAACTCCGGTGCTGCCGAGCAGGATGGGGCCGCCCACATGCGGCACCGGGCCCGTGCACATGGGACAGGTGTGCATGTCGCCGAGAGCGGAGGCCGGCATCTTGCCGATTAAAATAGTCGGCGTGCCCAATATGATGGTGCCGCCATGCGCAGTGAGATCGCCCATGCGGGCCGCAGGCTTACCCATCAGGACTCCTTCACTCCTTCACTCCGAACTCCAGGGTAGTGAATTCCTTCATCGCTTCCGTGCCGCCATAATAGGCGCAGCCGCGCCAGGTCAAGGCGACTTGATTGGTCTCCTTGTAAATGACCACGGTATGCAAAACCATCGCCATTTCTTCCGGGCCTTCGCCCACGTCCATCCAGGCTTTGGGTTTGCTGCCGGGCAAGTTGAATGCGAATTGCGGATGGGCCGGATCCATAAAGGCCAGCTTGATGGATTCGTCGCCTTGCAAATAGGGAAACCGCATTCCCGGCGCGGCCCCGTTGAAGAACAGCGGATTCAACATGGGCGGCACTTGCGACGGTTGGCGCGCGAGGGGCGTGCCCACTTCCGGCGCGGCATGTAAGGCGCGTTGCCGATCGGCTTCGGACTTCATCCATTCTTCCGGCGGCAAGCCTGCGAGCGTGAATCGCGGATGGGAATTCTTATTGATGCATCCAAAGGCGATGGGCTCCGGACCGGTGGACCATTTTTCGTATTTACCGATAGCCAGTGTTTGCGGCGTCAGCAGGCGCTGCGGATCCTCGAGATTGGGGAGCAGCAGATCTTGAATCGCTTGCGGAGTATTCTTGACGACGAAGCCGCGGCCCACGGGGTTCTTCAAATAGGACCATGCGAAGCCCGGATCGGATTTTACGTCCTGCCCGCCATACGCCCGGGAAAAATCCAAGGGCATTTCCGAAAACGGTTCCGGTTCCGTAAAGGCCAGGCCCGTTCCCGTCACATAGGCTTTGCGATCGCCGAATACGCGCGCGATTTTTCTTCCCTGTCCCACTTGGACGCCGACATCCAGTTGCCCGATTTTTTTCCCGCCCGGCACATGGGCCTTGCCGATCAGGATCACGTCGGTCATGGGCTTATAGGCCACCAGGTCCGACTCCAAACGCAAGGCATCGCTGGCCGGATTGCCTTGGCCCCAGAATTCATCGGCCTCGATGAAATCCAATTGTTCTTCATCCACGGTCGCGGCCTTGCCGTTGGCGAACTTGAACGTACGTTTGGCCAGTACCGACAGGATGGGCGAACCGTCGGGGGCATTGCCGGGTGCTATGCGCGTTAACCAGTCCATCAGTTAATCATCACCATGGAGCCCTTGATGGTATTGATGCCGGAGGCTTCCACATTGGTCATGACTCCCGTCACTTTGTTTTGCACGCCCGCTTTGGATTCCACGTTGACCTTGCCCTCCGTCTTCACGTTGAGGCCCTTGATGCTGACATCCATGGTCGCTTCCAGCGTCACCTTCTGCTGGCCCTTGGCACTGATGTTCATGCCGTCCAGCACTATATCCTGCGCGGCCTTGGCATTGATTGCGCCCTGCTTGGCCTCCATCTTGATTTCCTTGGCCGTAATATCCAACTTGCCCTTCGCGGAAAATTCCAAATCGCCTTCGGTGGTAATGGAGACCTTGCTTCCGCCCGCGTCGATTTGGAAACAATGCTTTCCCTTGCCGTCCTGCAAGGCCAACAATTTCTTGTCGTCATCGAGGGAAAGGATATGTCCGTCCTTGGTTTGCATGGCCAAGGATTTTTTCTCGTCATCCATGGTCAGCTTGTGGCCGTACTTCGTTTCCACCGTGAAAACTTTTTTGTCATAGTCCATCTTCATCGTGTGCGCGCCTTCCGGCGTGCAGATGCGGATGTTCTTGTTCTTGTCGTCCATGACCAGCTCGTTGCCGTCCGTGGTCTTGACATGGATTTCCTTGTGATCGGCGTCGTCGTTCAGCGTGATGACGTGCTTGCCCTTGGTCGTAATCTCGATGACGGTTTTGTCGTCTTTGTCGTCCAGGCGGATTTGATGTCCGGAGGCGGTACGGATGATGCTTTCGGTGTTGTTCCGCTTGTTCACCGGCGAGGCGTTGCTGGGATTGGGCGCGGTTCCGATGGCGATGGGACGGTCGACGTTGCCGTCTATGAAGGCCAATACCAAGTCGTTGCCGTTATGGACTGGAAAGTGCATGCCGTAATTGGCGCCGCCATAGGGCTGACTCATGCGGATAGGCAGGCTGGCTTGGCCGTCCTTGAGGTCGGTCAGGTCGAAAGGAAGTTTGGCATGGTAGCGGCCGTCGTCGTCGAGGTAGGCGTGTTTACCATCCACGCCGTCCACGCGCGCGGTGATGACGCCGTTGATTTTCGGCCGAGGAGTGGAAAGATGGGGGCGGAAAACTACGTCGGCGGGAATGCACGTGAACGAGTTACTGTAAATGATGTCCTCGTTGTCGCCTTCGAAGCCTTCCTTTTGATCGCCATGATGATGGATGCGCGTCAGAGTGTATTTGCCTTTGAAGGGCGTGAAAGCCGAGGGGTCATCCAATTCAAATCGCATTCCCGTGCGGAAGGCCCGGCACAGGCTTTCGCCTTCGAGAGTGACTTTGCCGCTGGCGTGCATTTCAGCGCGATGGTTCGCCATGCGCTCCGCTTCGGCCGTCGTTTTCACATGCGGGCTGAACTGATAGTCCTCTCCCTGTCCGGGACGGCTGGCCTTTCCAATAACGTTGGTGCCCGGCGTACGATAGTTATAGTCTTTAATGGTCGCCATACCCGTCACCATGCGCTGGGTCCGAACCATTTTGGTGATATGATCCACGGCCATGTGGGACAATCCCGCCTCAACCTGGATTTCCACCTTAGGAGTATGTGGAATCGGCTTGAAGGCGTCGACCTTATCCGCCATGATCATCACGTCTTTGTCCCCTTGGTGATCGAAAAAGTAAAAGATTCCTTCTTCCTCCATAAGCCGGGAAATGAAATCGAAATCGGATTCGTTGTATTGAACCGTGTACTCGCGCTCCAGAAACGGCCCCTGGGCTTGGAAATCCCAATGCGTGGTTTTCGCCAGCGACGCTCCCGCCATGACGTCCGCGATGATTTCGCCGATTTTCTTTTTCTGAAAAACCCGGCTTTGCGTAGTGAAGGACAAAAGGCGCGCATGCGGCTCGATGGTGATGAGGTACCCGTGGCTTTCATGCCCGAAATTTCCTCCCGCATCCGGGGTTTGCCGGAATTCGGTCACGATGCCATGATGCTTCACGGAAAAATCCTGCCCGGTGACGGTCAAGGTCGCGTCTTTGGCGATCATATCGGCATAGGCCACTTCGGCCTGCGTGGACGAAGCCGTGATTTTCAGCAGGAAGCACTCCGAGATGGCTTCGCTAAAATCGAATTCATGGACGCGGAAAGTGTCCGGCGCGAGCGCCCCAATCTTGAGGGCGAATTTCAAAGCTGTCGAGGAAGGCATTGGCTCATCCTTTTTGGGTTGATTCCCTTGCGCCGGAACCCTGGCGTGGATCCGCTCGGGTCAGGCTCCGGAACCTGCATCGGCTTCCGGAGATTGAATAGTAGAATTCAGTAAATGACTTGTCGGTGAGCGGGGTCACACTATCGGATGGGCTCGGCCAATTGCGGGTTGCGAGCAGGAAATCCGGTCCCGTTGTTATATTTTTCCAGGCGTATCCATCCAACCGGGAGCATCCATGGCTTATTGGCGTAAGACCCTATCCGTCCTCGCATTGTCGGCATTTTCGATGATTCAATCCGGTTGCGTCACGGATTCGGGCGCAGCGGACTGTGGAACGGGACCCGAATTCATGTCGGGCCATTATTACATCCAAAGCGATGCCGACGACATTTATGGGAATTTGTCGAATACGGTTACCGACTGGGAAATCCCGCGAACTTGTGCCAAGTCACCCGGCAGGGCGGCAACTATTCACGAACGGACTCCACTTTGACTTTAACCAAGACGAAATTCGGAACCAGCATTGAGCAATGCGGCATGACCAAGGCCCAATTCCAAGCCTACCCTTTCCAACCGTTTACGGAAAAACCAAACACGAATACCTATCCCATACGCAACGTCACGTCCATGGGGTTTGAGGGAAAATCGATATTCACTTCATCGGGAACCTGGGACTCCATGCCCATGAAAACCGATCCGTACGGGTTCTACTAGTCGACTAGTCTACTAGGACAATGATCCTACCCGATGAAAAAAACCGAATCCACCGCGGATGGACTCATTCGCCGCCTCGAATTGAAGCCTCATCCGGAGGGCGGTTTTTACCGGGAGATTTACCGTTCCCAACAAACCGTGATGGCCGGACAGGGACGGCGGGCAGGACTGACCACCATCTATTTCCTATTGCGTCGGGGCGAGAAAAGCGCTTTTCATTCCGTTAGATCCGACGAAGCGTGGCATTTTTACGCGGGCGATCCGTTGCGATTGAGGCACCTTGACCCAGGGTTTGAGAAGCAGGAGTTATTTATTCTGGGGCCTCCAGAAAAAATGGAAACGGACTCTCGCAACGCGCCGGTCGCCGCCATACCCGCAGGCCACTGACAGGCGGCCGAATGTCTGGGCGACTACTCGTTAGTGGGCTGTACGGTTGGGCCCGGATTCGATTTTGCTGATTTCAAAATGCTGCGGGACGACGCAATGGCAATCGAAACGCTGTCAAACTTGCAACCGGAATTGGTTCCGCTTATCTGATCCTTCTTCGAACTTTTTACGCCGAAGGAAAAGGGGCCGCTACTTTGTTTCGGACGGATGTAACGACCGCGTTGAATCGATTGGAAAATGTCGTCCTATCGCGAAACCGATTGAATCGAAGGTGTCATCTGTAATTTTGGAATTTGATATTCATTCAAAACAGGAAATTCTGTAAATAGGGCTTGCTGAATAGTTCGCCGTCAGTTTTTGATTTTCCCTCCTTATCTTGGCATCCACCGGCCGCCGACCCAGCATCGGACCTGAAAAACGTATCTCTCGAGCTTTGCACCATGCCAAATTTTCCCGCGTTCGGTAAATCTTGTCCGCGTGTATCGATGCAGGCCAATGGCCCGTACGCCTGTGATAGGCCACAGCCTGGCCGATCAGATCGCCGCACTCGTTGTAGGCATCGAAGGACAATCGATCCACAAAACTCATCCCTTCAATCACGGCGATGGATAACTTCGCTCCGAACTCGACCGGACACCCGGCCTTGCCCCGCACGATGGGACGCACATGAGGTTTCCACACGCTGACGATGCGATCGGGAACGCTGCGTCGTTCGCCTTTGGCCAGAGAGAAAAGGATGCGCTGCTGCCGCTCCAGTTTCGCGACAACCAGCAGGGCGCGATAGAGCCGTTTCCCAATCGCTTCGAGCGAGACGTCCTTCATCAACCATGGAGTTTCACCCCGAAAGGATTGGGGAAGTCCAAAAATTCCATCTTCACTTGGGAGCGGTTCGGCGGGTTTTTGTACATCGGGATGTGCACGGCACTCGCTTCGAGAGCCCGCTTTCCGGGATGAAAGTTGGCTTTTCTTTGCACATTAATCTACGTAAATTACTGTGAAACCGCTGTCAATATTGAGCGAGAAGGCTATTCAGCAAGCCCTAAAGACATGATTTGGGTAACTGATGTGCTACGTAAACTAGGGGACCCGTCAGGTCAAACGCTCTCTTATTCCAATCCTATTTTTTCCGCAGATTTTCGATGATGCCAGCGCACACAAGGCGCAAGTAGGATTTCAACGCCGAAAAATACTAGTGCTAAAATTGATGTCCCCGCAACTATTGATATTGTAAATGGTCTGAAATACACGTAGGACACGGGTATTGTCACTAAAAAGACTATACGCAGAAGGCGACGTAGCAAGCGAGTTTCCTGATTGCTTCGCCGGGTATAATAATCGCGAAACACCTTTTGAATCTGTTCATTTTGCGGAGGAAGATAATCCGGATCAGCAGGCAGGTTTGCGACCATGCTTTTCAACGAATTGGATAATCGATGCGGTTGATTGGCGATAGCGGGAATGAAAATTCCCATCACGAAATCCGATTTGGGAAGGGATTCAGTTTCAGGACCTCCTTGCGCACGCGCCCGAGCAAGCCGACCGGATTCTGCCCATGCCTTGAAGATGCGTTCCTCCCAATCGAACACAGCGCATTGATCGCGCCAGACAAAAACCGCGCCCAGGGGGAAAAAAACCAGGCCTAAGACCAGAACCCAGGGGGTCCGGAGCCATATCGCTGCAACTAAGATGGTGGCCGCCAGGCCGAGCGATGCGAAAGCCGTGAACCGGTAATTCTTTACCCGTAACCGCAAGGTTTCCCAGGTATCGGCGATGGCCGCCTGCATGGCCGATTCGACTTCTAGGGTCAAATCGGATTCCCCATGCCAAGAAGTTTGGCGTACGACATCGACACCTTTTCGATCACCAAATCGATTTCTTCCTTGGTATTGGATTTTCCCAGACTGAAACGAATGGAGGCGAAGGCGTCTTCGTCGGACAAGCCCATGGCTTTCAAAACATGGCTGGGTTCGGAGGAGCCGCTGCTGCAGGCCGAGCGCGTGGAAACGGCGACATCGTGCATGTCGCGGATCAGGGCACGTGCGTCGATGCCGGGAAAACAAAGGTTGGACGTATTGGCGAGGCGTTCGGAGCCGGAGCCGTTGATGCGGATTTGCGTGAAGCGTGACAACAAGGATTGTTCCAAATGATCACGTAGCGACCGTAACCGGGAGGTTTCCTGGGTCATTTCCAATCCGGCCAGGCGGCAGGCTTCGCCGAATCCAACGATGCCGGGGACATTCAGCGTGCCGCCCCGCAGCCCGCCTTCTTGGCCGCCGCCGGGGAATAACGGTTCCAGCGGAATCGCGCCCGGTCCGCCTTTGATATATAAAGCGCCCACGCCTTTGGGGCCGCCCAGCTTATGGGCGGAAAAGGCGGCGAGGTCGAATCCGTCGGCTGCGGCGTCGAGGGGGATTTTTCCCAGCGCTTGGGCGGCATCGGTGAAGAAGATCGCGCCGTGGGCATGGGCGATGGCGGCGCATGCGCGGATGGGGAAGAGTACGCCGGTTTCGTTGTTGGCGGCCATGAGGCTCAATACTTTCGTCGACTGGGAGATCAAGGCGCGTTCAACTGTCGCTGGGTCTAATCGTCCTTGGGAGTCGACGGGTAGAGTTTTCAATGTTCGGCCGCGCTCGCGAAGAGCCTTGCAGGAGGCTCGTATGGCTTCATGTTCGACGCTTGAGGTGACAAATCCCGTGCTGATGGACGCGTGAACAGGGAAGAGACCGTGGAGTCCCAGATGGATGCTTTCCGTGGCGCAACTGGTGAAAACGATTTCATTGGGCAACGCGTTGATGAGAGCCGCAGCCTCCATGCGGGCGGCTTCGACCGCCTCCTGCGCATCCCATCCAAAGGCATGGTCGCGGCTGGAGGGGTTGCCCCATTTTCCTTTCAGATAAGGCAACATTTTCGCGAGCACGCGCGGGTCCAGGGGAGTGGTGGCGTTTTGGTCGAAGTAGATCAATGGGGTGGGTTCAACAAGTTTTGATTATACGGAGCGAGATTTTCGTGTTCATTTCCAACCCATCGCCGTGAAGGCGACCTTCATGCGGGTGTGCCTCTGTTTTGAACGCATCCGATTCTTTTTGAAATCGAATCCGGCAAAGGATACGGGATCTCCGTTGGGATCAGGTTCCGGATCAAGCCGGCCTCGCCACCCTTAACCAGGGATTCGATCTTTTTCGCAAGCGGGGTCACGTCATCAATTCGGGTAATCCATTCGGAGATATACGCCGGGACGCTTTGCGGACCCAATCCGATTTGGATGGCGCGCCAGGGTAACGGCTGGAGTCGAATGGTCCTCTCCGGATCCCATTGGATTCGGACCGGGAAATCGCGGATCTGGTTTTCCCAGTCGGCATGGGTCGGATGAACGTCCTCAATAAAATGGGACAAACATGAATTCGCCAAGGCCCATTCAAATCCAGAGCGGAGGATGTCGATTCCGAGAATGTACTCCTGGCCGGATTTTCCCGCCCAACCGGATCGATACATCATCCAGATGAAGGACGGTTTGATCCACGTCATTCTGGTAGTCTTGAATGGCGGCAGGAATTTTTGGGCGGCAAGCGCAGGAACGGCGATTTCAGGAGAGTAGGCTTGGTATATGCGAATGGTCTTTTCATTGAAGCTGGCGCGGACCTCGCGGGTCGGGCGCGCGTCCGGTTCCAGGGATCCTTGGACGGGATTCATTTCAATCGCCTCGACCGCTACTATAGTGCTGATGATTTCGGCTCATTGACGCTTTTAAAAAATAGTTTCTTGAATAGTTGGTCCGGTGCAACCGGCAAGGCTTAATGATTTTTATTCAATGATTCTAAAGCCGCCTGCGCGGTTGACTTAGCGATTTCCGATTCTCCGTTTTTGACGAGGTTCCGCAGCCGTTCAATTGCCCTTGTCCTAAGAACTTCATTTTCGTTCATCGCAAGTTCGCCCAAAACCCGGATGGCTTCCGGAGTTTGGATATTTTCCAGCGCATGGATCGACTTGGTGCCTAAAACAAAGAACTCATCGTCCTCCAGGTAAGGGTGCCGGGCCAAGGCTGTTTTGGCGAGCACTTCGACGCTGGTCGGGTCCTTCAATTTTCCAAGGGCAAAAACGATATCTTCATGCCGGAAGTGCCAAGGTTCCAAAGCCAGGGAGTTGAATAAATCCAAGTACTCCCGGGAAATGCCATACCTATAAGCCAGCGGCGTGGCGCAATGCACCGGATCCGGATCCTTTCCCCTAAGTCCGCGCTTTAGCAGATCCAAAATGACAGTCTTAATGTTTTCCTTAGACGCTGGGAATTCCTTGAAAAATTGTTCCTCGGAAATTTTTTTGTGCATCAGGTCGAAGACTAGTTTCGTTTGCCGACTAGGGACGTAAGACATTGGCATCATAATGTTGTCTTTGAAAATATTCGGGCGCTGTTCTTGGAATCAAGATCTTTAATATTCAAAATAGTTTCTCTATGGGATTTTCAATAATGATTGGGCCTCCGCTCTTAGGGCATCCGACTCACCCTTATTCGCGATTTCCTTCAGCCGTCCAATCGCCGTCGATTTCAAAACCTCATTTTCATTCCGGGCCAACTCGCCGATTTTCTGAATGGCTTCCGACGTTCCAATATTTCTCAGGACATAAATGGATTTGGATCCTAATGCAAAGAATTCATCGTTCTCGAGGTAAGGGTGCTTGGCCAAAGCGGTTTTGGCGAGGACCTCGATGCTGGTCGGGTCCTTCAAGAGTCCAAGGGCAAAAACCACGTCTTCATGTCGAAAATGCCAGGGTACTAAAGCCAGAATATTGAACGCGCCCAAATATTCGTTGGAAAGACCGTACCGGTAAGCAAGCGGAATAGCGCTTTCAATCAGGTCCGCGTTCTTTTCTGCAAGCCCGCATTCGAGTAGATCCAATATCACCATGCCAATTTTTTCCCTGACCGCCGGGAATTCCAGGAAAAATTGTTCTTCGGAGATGCGTTTGTTCATCAAGTCATAGACGAGTTTTGTTTTCCGGCTAGGGACGTAAGACATTGTACCCCGTTATATTATCGTTGAACGTGTCAAGGGCGTCGCCTTTCCCCAATTGAATATTCGTTTGGCCGTTTTCTTCCTTGAAGCGGGCATTCGTCTGATTCCAACCCTTTTCCCCAATCGGCATATCAGGGTATTTTGAACGTGTATCGGGGGTACCGTCAGTGACTCCAATGGCCTCTAGCTTGGCTATCGTCCCCGGTTTGAGCTCGAACTCCACCAGCACGCCTCGATAATCTTCCGAAAATTCCCGGTTTGGGGACGTCGAAGTTTCCCCGGTTCCAGGCATCCTACCCGTACGCTTGAGCTCCTTGAAATCTTCTTCACTCATCGCTCGATATATTTTCTCCGGACAGAGTCCCAACGGGTCGACCCACCGCGTGGGGTTGGGGCTGTACTGATAGGCGGAAAGACCGCCATCCAATAAAATCGGATCCTGGGAAATGAACCGTCCCGTTTGCGGATCATAGTAACGGAAGCGATTATAATGGAGACCCGATTCCGCGTCAAAGTATTGGCCTTGGAAGCGAAGCGGGCAATCTTCAAGCGTTCCCTTTCCCGCTAGTGGATTTCCCCACGGATCATAGTGAATGCTCCAAACGATTTTGGAACCAGAATCCAGCATTTCCAGGGGCGTGCCCAAATGATCGAGAAGTATGGAAAAAAGCGAACCACCCTGGATTTTGAACAAGGGCCGGAAACCGTTCGGTTCGAATCCCCAGGTCCGGGTTTCTTTTCCCGATTCGAGTTCGTGAAGTAGGACATCCTTATCCCAGATGTATCGGATTTCCCGCTCCGCGCTTTTTTTCAGGCATCTCCTGCCGAATGGATCATAGGCATACTCCCAGGATTCGCCCGTTGGAGTCAAGACGCCGCGAAGGCGATCTTTCGCATCCCAGGAATAGGTCCATTTCCTGGACGAATCCCTTTCCGATGCGCTGAATTTGGAAACCAAGCGACCGGCCCCATCGAATTCATACACGAAGTCACCCTGCCGATTCAGGGCGCCGCCTGGATCAAAACTGAAGCGCGCTTCCTCGCCCCCGTTTCGGAGTAACGAAATCGGATCGCCGGCTGGATTCAGTGAATAATCGATCCTGGTTCCGTCGGTCACGAATTGGAGCAACCGCATCGCATCGTCATGGGAATAGCGGGTCTTTCCCCATCGGCTATCCGTAATCGAAAGCGGCATGTTGGTTTCGTCGTATGCGTATTCCCGTTCAATCAGCGGGGGCGACCGCAAACTCCCGGATCCGGTTCCGGAAACGGATTGTTTCAACAACCTTCCTCGGGAGTCGTAGGACTGCTCCAGCCGAGCCTCACCGGGGAGTTCCACGGCAACGACTTGCGCGCGTTCATCGCGTGAATAGGAAAACGTGCTGAGCCCATTGGCGTCGACGGAGGCTATTTCCCCGTTTTCATCATAGCCGTATTCGAAATGGATCCCGGCATCCGTTTCCAGCCGCAAAACCTCGTCGCGGGAACTGAATTTCCTGGAGATGGAAAATCCGTTTTGATCTTCCTTTATGATCCGGCCGGCGGCATCGCGTTCGAATTTGATCGCGCTCCACGCATTGGTCGCGGTAAGGAGTTTCCCCGATATATCATATCGGAAGGAGGCTGGCGCCTCGCCTTGGACTGTCTCCTTGACCAAGCGGCCCATGAGGTCGAGTTCCCGGTCGATGGCTTGACCAAGGTTATTGGTCCTGCGGATGCAGCCGCCGGCGAGATCGAATTTGAAAGAGGTCCTACGATTGTCGAAACCGGTTTCGGCGATGACTCGATCGCAGGGATCGTACTCGAACGTGTATGTCTCGCCCACCTCATTGATCACGGATTCCAAGCGCTCGGGTTCGCTGCCCCAAGCGTATTTGACTGTCCGGCCGTTGCCGTATTTTTTTTCCAAAAGGCGGCGGCAGGTTCCGTATCTGAAAGCGACTGGATTTTCCGCCGAGCTCTTGATCAGGATGACGTTGCTGCCGGCATCATATTGATACTTGACCGTTTTTCCGGAGTCATAGCCGACTTGGACAATCCGGCCGAGAAGATCGTATTGGGTGGTCGAGGTTTTTCCGTCGGGATTGCGGCGGTTGATAATCCTGCCGAATTCATCATGATCGAAAAGGGTTTTCCGACCCTTCCAATCCGTTTTTGCAATCAGGTTTCCGGATTCGGAATAGGTCCGTTTGGAAACGGCGCCATCCGATCTCTTTAAAAGCACGGGGTTGCCTAAGCTGTCGTATTCGATGCTGGAAACATTTCCGAGCTCATCAGTGGCCGTTAGCGGGCGATTGAATTCGTTATAGGTCTTTTCCCAACCGAATCCATCCGCTCCGATAAACCTGGTGGGCTGATGGGAAGCATTGTATTCGAATACGCTTTCGTTGCCCTGCGGATCGATGAGCTTGGCGCGGTTGCCCTCTGCATCAAACGCATAAACTGTTTTTCCGCCCAAAGGGCCGGTTTTGGACAGGACGCGGCCATGGTCGTCGTATTCGGTCTCGGTTTTTGCGCCTAGCGGATCAATATGCACCGTGACCTGGCCCGAGGGCAGCCATACATAGTGGTGTGATTTCCCCAGGCTGTTCTTCACTTCGGTCTGGTTGATATGCGCCATGTACCGGAGGATTTTTAGATCGTAATTACCCAGGCCGCCGCTGCGGATGCATCTTCCGAGGTCATCGTATTTGAAATTCAGGACGCCGCCGTCTTTAGCCAGGACACGGGTTACCATCCCGGCCGGATCATATTCGTAGCGTTCGGTGAATCCGAGCGCGTCCTGGGCGGAGACCAATTGTCCTAGAGTATCAAAGTCGTATTTTGCAAGAATCTGCTGACGTCCATCCGGATATCGAAAGGCAACGGAGGCGACGCAACCCTTGTTCGAATAGGCGATCGCCAAGGTCCGTTTCTCATGCTTTTGCCGTATGCCTTTGAGCCTTCCCTGTTCGTCCCAGGCCATCTCCAAGCCATTTCCGCAAGCATCCTCGATCGTTCGCAGGGGCCACCACTGTCCGTTTCGTTCCGGTTGAAACGTGAATTTGGTAATGGCTCCGTCCACGCCCCATTGGGTAATCTGCAGAAAGATTCCCTTCCGGGAAATTTCATGGTAGCTTCCGAAGTCCCGGATGATTCCCTGGCGGTCCACGGTATCTTCGGGATCGGGGAACACGATGACGGATCCGCCCGGATTCCGGAAATGGTAGTCCTTGCCGAGGCGGGTGAGTTTCGAAAAGTATCGATTCGTCCAACCCGGTCCAAGGTGGGAGTCGGACTCGCCTTTGAGATTGGTATGGTAGGTTCTGCCCCACGAAAGGGGAAACCGACCGGCAAGTTTGATATCCTCAGTATCGAAGTGGACCGCTCCGGAGGCGACATCAATCGGCATGGTCGGTCCTGGAAATCATCCGCATCCACAATCCTCCTGGCCTTCCACGGGTTTGGCCGGGGGCGCCGTCAACTTCGCCACGCCCGCGCTCAGCCCCTTGGCAATCCCCGCCTTCGCCGCGTTCACAGCCAACCCCCGCACCAAGGCGGCCACGCTCACGCCCACCATCACGTTGGAAAATCCCAGCGTAGCGGCGTTTGGAACCACGGGAATATCGCTGCAAGACGTGGCCATCAACGGCGCGCAAAAAGCCAGCGCTCCGCCGTTTACCGTAACATTGGGGCTACCTACCGCCGTGGAGCCTTGCGCACCCGGAAATGGCATGGGCGGCATCAACAGTTTAACCCAGGTCTGCCATTGCGTGAAGGAGGCGAAGGCCGTCATGGTGGTATTGCAAAATGTCAACGCGTCCGTCGTGTCGATGCCCGTGACGTCTTTAACAAAAGATTCCGCCGCCTTGGGCAAGGGCAGGAGCGAAGACAGCGCCGCGATCGCCATGTTGGCGAAGATGGTGAGGCCGGCCAGGGTTAAGCCCATGGCCACATGGGTCAGGTACCTAGCCCAATAAGAGGGATTGGTGGGCAGCACCGGCGCCCCGAGGGGGACGTGCATGGAATATCCCATCGCACCGACCGCGCAGGCGGGCTTGCTGTTGATGAAGACGTTGCCCATGGGGAATTTCGGCGTCATCCACATGAAGACGGAACCGGCATACGGCTCCGGGGTGGGTATGGGCGCGGGCGCGGGAGGGATGATTTGGGCGTGGATATCCAAGCCCACGATGGCCGTGCCCATGGTGACGGCGGGAAAGAGGGGCATGTCAGCCGCCTTCCTTTCCGAGATACTGGGTAACTTGTAAGTTACCCGAAATGCGCTTTCGCTTGAACCGCACTTTGACCGATTCCCCCGTCATCCGTTTTCGGAACTCTTCCTGGTCGACGGCCGCTTGCGCGGTTTTTCCGGCGATGTCCAGGTTCAACAACCAGGTTTCCGGAATGGCCACCTTCACGAATTGGTTCACGCCGCCGATATTCTGCAGCATGGATTTCTCACTTGGCGGGACATGCTCCTTGCCAAGCACGGAAGCTTGCGCCTCTTGTTCGGCCAGGAAGCCGCCGTCTGCGAAGCGGTAGGCGTACCAGAGGATCACTCCGGCGATCATCAGTCCGGCGAAGATGTAGATAAAGCGTCCTCCCGTGGGCGAATAGGTGGTGGTCATGATTTACTCCAGGCTCAAGTCCAGCATGGTCATTTCCGGCAGCCAGTCGGGGCCGGGATAGGTCACGCTGGCGCGCCACACCATATCGACTTGCCGCGTCTCGCCATGGATTTGCACGGTATGCAGGAAAGCCTGCGGCTCTTGCGTGCCCTGTCCCATATCGATACGTACCTTGGGCGTTTCCCCCGGCAATTGGAATTCCAGCACGCCTTCCGGCGACAGATTTTCCAGGCGCACGCCTTCCGTGCCCGTCAGATAGGGCATGGACAGCCCCGGAGCCGCGCCGTTGAAAAAACGGAAGTCCATTTTGGGCAGGGGATTGTTGAGATACAACTCTTTGTTCTTGCCGCTAAGCAGCGCCGCGTTGGCTTCGCGCAATTCCTTTTCCAGGGGCACGTCGGCGGGCATCACACCCATCAGGTTCATGCGCGGCGGGCTGTATTTGGAATACCATCCGAACCCGGCGGGCAAAGGTTGCTTCTCCCAATTCTTCATTTCCAAAATGCACAGGCGCTCGGCCGTAATGCGATCCTTCGGGTCTTCCAAGTTAGGCAATGGCAAATTGAAAAGCGATTTCGGCGTGGGCTTGACGACGAAACCCTTGCCCAATTTGTTGCGCGGATAGGCGAAAGCCATTTTCGGATCCGAGTACACGTCGACGCCGCCATAGGCGTTCTCGCTGCGCAATTCCATGGTCGCGAAGGGCGATGGGGCCGAAGCCGCGATGCGTCCGCCGTCCGCGAAGCGGCAGGTGCGATCGCCCACTACGAGCAATTCTTTTTTCACCTTGCCGACGGTGATGGACGTCATCAAATTCAGCACCGGAGTGCCGCCCAGGGAATAGGCTTTGCCGTCGAAAGCTACGTCCGTTTGCAGCTTGAAGGGGATATAGTCCGTCTCGAAGCGCACGGAGGAATTGTTCGGATCGCCGAAATGCACGTCGGCCGGAAAGAGTTTATTGTCGTCCTTGGCCCGCACGCACATTCCGCCCGGCACGATATCGTAGGAACGCTTGGTGATCAGGCTGTAAATATGTTGGCCTTCCGGCGTCTGCCCCGGCAGGAATACTTTGCGGACGGTCATTGGAAATCGCCTCGGCGCATCTCAATCCACCTTGACCACGAGCGTCGTCATCTCCGGCAGCCAATCCAGGCCCGGATAGACCTGCGATCCGCGCCACACCAAATCCACCTGGCGCTCCTCGCCGCGGATGCAAACGGTATCCAGGACCGGTTCCATGTCCTTGGCTCCGAAGCCGATGTCCATTTGCAGCTTGGGCATTTCGTCGGGCAGGGAAAATTTCAGCATGCCTTCCACGGTAAGGCCCCGTAACTTCAAGGTTTCCTTACCCGCCAGACGCGGCAACGACAGGCCTTGGGACGCACCTTGCAGGAAGCGGGGATCAAAGCCCGGCAATTTAAACCGGCGGGCCAGGGCGATATGATCCTTTACGACGTAACCGAGGAATTCCTCCTTGGTCACCGTGCCGGGATAGATGAAACCCGGCACCGAGCCCGCGTAGAATGCGCGCGGATAGCCCGTGCGCGGGAACCAGCCCAGTCCAAAGGGCATGGGCGCCTTATGCCAGTTCTCGGGTCCATCGATGATGATGCGATCCGGAGTCAGCATATCGGCTGGATCCTCGATGGTGGGCAATTCCATGCCCTCGATCAAGTCCTTCCGGTTTTTCAGAGCGAAGCCCTTGCCCATGTCGTTGCGCGGATAATGGAAAGGAAAATCCGGCAGGCTTTTCTTGTCTTTGCCCCCGTAGGCATTGTCGTAACGGATTTCCATTTCCGTGAACGGCTCGGGCGGCGTGAAGATGGGCGGCCGGCCGTTCTGATAAACGCAACGCCGCGGACCTATTACGCGTACGATTTTCGCGCCCAAGCCTTCCACCTGGATGCCCACGTCCATGCCGTATACGGGCTTGCCCTCCGGTGCCAGCGCCTTGCCGATGAAGACCACATCGGTCAGGGCCTTGTAGGGGACCAAATCACTTTCGAATTGGACCGTGGAGGTTTGCGGATCGCCCATATCGTAATAGCGATCAATTTCGGTAAGCGGCTCGTCTTTTTGCGCGCGCGTGACGGGCTTATCCGGAACGATGTCGTAGGTGCGTTTGACCAGTACGGAGAATATGGGTTGACCTAGATCATCTTGGCCCGGAAGCATGGCATAGGCGGCCTTGCGCTTCGCGTTCCCATGCGCGGGAGGGGAAACTCCGGCGCCGTCCGAAGGGTGCTCGTTGCGAGGTGACATGGATGATACCGTAGCCAAAGTGTTACCTCGGAGCCGGCATTAAGGATTGAGCATGACGGCCGCGCCGCCTTTGATGGTATTGACTGCGGAGGCATCGGACATGATTGCCGCCCCTTTCAAATTCAACATCGTATCCGCTTTGACATCCACCTTCGCCCCGGCCAGATTGGCGGATCCCGTTCCTTTCAAAGCCAAATCCACGGCTGTGAAGGAGCCTTTCGGTCCGCCATCCAATTGCACGGAAGCGGCCCCCGTTACTTTCACGTCCTTGCCGTTCAGCTCGATGGTGCCGTCGCTTTTCATGGTCAGGCTCGCGGCGCCGACCGTCAGCTTGATCTCCGCGCTGGCTTTCAATTCCACTTTGCCGGAGTCGCCGTTCATGGTGAGCGAGATGTTTCCCGAACCGTCCGAAAGCGTGACGACGTGGCCGCCGTCCTTCATCTCCAGCGTGTTCTTGCCCGTGGTGACCAAGATGATGGTCGTTCCCTGATCATCGAGCTTCAACTCCATGCCGCCGGTGGTCTTGATGTCGATGTTCTTGTTCTTGTCGTCGGCGGCGATGCTGTTGCCGCCGGAAGTCTTGACGTTGTAGCCCTTACTGTCGGCGCTGTCGTCCATGCCCACGGCATGCCCGCCGGAGGTCACGATATGGATGCCGGTCTTGCCTTCCTTGTCGTCCAAGGTGACCGAATGCCCCGAGTGGGACTTGATCATGTTCTGGCTCTTGTTGCCGGCCTTCACGGGCGTGCCTTTGGACGGGTTCGGTATCGCGCCGAGCCCTATCGGCCGGTCGAGATCACCATCCACGAAGCCCACGGCGATTTCCGTATCCGTGTGCAACGGAAAATGCATGCCGTAGCCCGCGCCCGCGTAGGGCTGCGCCAGGCGGATGGCTTTGCTGGCCTTGCCGTCCTTGTCCTCGCTGCGGTCGAAGAATAGCTTCATGCGGTAGCGGCCTTCTTCGTCCAGGTAGGCGTAGGCGCCCTTTTGTCCGTCTACCTTGGCGGTCAGGATGCCCGGCGCTTTGGGCTTGGGCGTGACCAATGGGGGCCGGAACTGCGTAATGGCGGGAATGGCCTCGAAGTTGTTCGTGTAGTGGGCGGTAGGGCCTTTTACCGCGTCCACGGCGTCGCTTTCCCCGCCTTTGTGGGTCACGCGCGTGATCAGGTAATCGCCGTTGAAGCCTTCCGCGTCGGCTTTTTCCAAGGTAAAGCGGTAACCCGGGCAAGCGGAACGGAACACGCCTTCGCCGCGGTATACTTCGCGGTCGCAAGCGAACATCTCGGTCCGGATTTGCGCCAGGCGTTTGGCTTCATCTGTGGTTTTCACATGATCGCCGAAATGATAATACTCTCCCGGCCCTTCCATCTCAAAAAACCCCACGACCTTCACGTCGGGCGTGCGATAGTTATAATCTTTAACCGTCGTCCGTCCCGTCACGAATTTGGAGCTCCGGGACATGGCCCGGACGAATTCCTGTGCCTCGAAATGCATGCCCGTATCGGGAATGAAGGGCAATTTGGGGGAATTGGGCAGGGGTTTGACCGCTTCTTTTTTATTGGTGATGATCATCACCTCGCGGTCGCCTTCATGGTTGAAGAAGTAAAAGAGCCCTTCGTCCTCCATCAAACGCTGGATGAAATCGAGATCCGACTCGTTGTATTGCACCGTGAATTCGCGCTTGGCGTAATCCTGGCCGGAAGCTTCGAATTTCGCGTCAATCTTGAAATCCGTCCCTTCCTTCACGTAATCGCCGATGACGGCGGAAAGGATTTCCAAGACGTTCTGGTTCTGGAAAATCCGGCTTTGGACCATGTACGACATGATTTTGACGCGCGGCTCCACGGTGAATTCAAAGGTCGAATTCAGCGCCACGGTGCCGTCGCTGTCCGGAACTTGCGTGAATCCCGTGATGAAGCCGTAATGCTTGACCTCGAAGTCTTTCCCGCGGACAAACAGCGTGGCCGCAGCTCCGATGCCGTCGTCGTATTTCAATTCAAAATCAAAGGCCACCGCCCGCACGGTGAACACGAAGCATTCCGACAGGGCTTCCTGGCCGATGAAATCAATAACGCGAAAGGTGTCCAGGGGATTGGATCCCACCTGGAAGGAAAAAACCGATGTATCCGCTGAAGCCATAATTCCCTCAGGCATTGGACTGTGCTGAGGCGCACAATATACCGGAAAATGTGATTCGACACTAAAAGAAATAAAATCCAGCGGCCGAAGACGTGATGCCGGTCACAGTCAATGGGCTGCAATCCAGCGTTCCCAAAATCCGTTCCGCATCCGAAAGGCGCGGCGCGCACCCGCAGCGCGCGACGACGCCGAAGGTTGTGGCGCTCCCGATGCGTTCGAACTTTGGCTACTCCGGCTGTTCCGACGTGTCCGTGCCGCTGCGTTCCATGACCAAGGTGTCATCGCCCGTGGTATCTTCGCTCGTTGAGCCATCGCCGTTATCGACGATGGAGCCGTCCTCGTTACGCTCCGGCATCTGGAAATCGCCCACGGAGAAGGAGCAATTGAATCCGCCCTTATCGTCCGAGGACAGGAAAAGATGCGTGTAAGTCGAACCTTCGGCCATATGCAAAAGCAAATGCTTGGTGATTTCCGGCATCAGCCGCTGGTCGATGATGGTATCGATATTGCGCGCTCCGCTTTGCGACGTGGTGCACAGCATGACGATGTCGCGGACCACTTCCGGCGCCACGGCGAAGGCCAGCTTGTGCTTATCCATGAGACGCTTGCCGAGCTTCATGAGCTTGAGGAACACGATGCGTTTCAGTACGTCCGAATCCAGCGGGAGGAAGGGCACGACTTTGCAACGGGCGAGCAGGGCGGGTGCGAAATGATCGGTCAGCTCCTGCAAAATAGCTTGGCGGTAATCGTCGAGCGTGTTGGCGCTGCCTTCGGCATGGATGCGCGTGATGGTGTCCAGGCCCAGATTGCTGGTCATGATGATGACCGTGTTGCGGAAGCTGATGTCGCGGCCTTCGCCGTCGCGCAGGATGCCCTTGTCGAAAACCTGGTAGAACATGTTGAGGACGTCTTTATGCGCCTTTTCCACTTCGTCCAGGATGACGACCGTGTAAGGCCGCTTGCGCACGCCTTCCGTGAGCACGCCGCCGTCTCCGTAACCGACGTAACCCGCGCTGGCGCCTTTCAACTGCGTGATGGACATGCTGTCCTGGTATTCGCTCATGTTGATGGTGACGACGAATTTCTCGCCGCCGAAAAGGATGTCGGAAATGGCGCGGGCCACCTCGGTTTTACCCACGCCGGACGGGCCGGTGACCAGGAACACGCCCATGGGCGCTTCCGGATTGCCCAAGCCCAGCTTGGCGCTGCGTAGCGTGGAGGCAATTTCCGCCACGCCTTTTTCCTGGCCCACCACGCGCTCATTGATGGTCTTGTCCAAATCGATCAGGGATTGCGCTTCGTTCTTCAGCATGCTGCCCGCCGGGATGCCGGTCCATTCCCCGATGATTTGCGCGATGACTTCACGGCCTACATGTGCGTGCACCATGGGCGTCTCACCCTGCAATTCTTCCAGCGCTTTCCATTTGAAATCCATTTGTTTGCGGAGGGTCGCTTCCTCTTCGGCGGTCAGCGGCGTTGCGGCGTCTTTGCCGTCCGCGGATTTCGCATCTGTGGCTCCCGCGACCGCGGCTCCCGCGGCCGGCGCGGGCTTCCCGGCGGACAGCGACTGAGCAGAAGAGCTCAGCGGCTGACCTGCGGTCAGCTGATCCTGCATGGCGATGATTTCCTTGACGGCGTTGAGCTCGATGGTCCAACGCGCTTCGACTTCGGCGGCTTCCGCTTGGGCCAATTCCAGGCGCGTGCGGGCCTTTTCCAAGCCTTCCGTGTCCGGCAAAATGCCGTTGGCCAAATCTTTTTCCAACGAGATGATTTCGATTTTCAAATTCTCGACGGCTTGTTCCAGATTCACCAACACCGGGGGCTTGGAAGTCAGTCCCATCTTCACGCGCGCTGCTGCGGTATCAAGCAGGTCCACGGCCTTATCCGGCAATTGCCGTCCGGCGATGTATTTGTGCGAGAGTTCGCAAGCGGCCTTCACGCCTTCGTACGTGATCTTGACGCCGTGGAATTTTTCGTAGTTGGTGCGCAAGCCGCGCAACATGATGGCGGCGGTTTCCGGATCCGGTTCCTCCACGCGCACCATTTGGAAGCGGCGGGCCATGGCCGGATCCTTTTCGAAATACTTTCTGAACTCCGTGATCGTCGTCGCGCCCATGATTTTCAATTCGCCGCGGGCCATTTCCGGCTTGAGCAGGTTGGCCGCGTCGTTCTGTCCCGCTTCGCCGCCGGCGCCGATGATGGTGTGGGTTTCGTCGATGAAAAGAATCACCGGCGTGGCCGAGGATTTCACTTCCTTGATCACGCCTTTCAAACGGTTTTCGAATTCGCCGCGCACGCCCGCGCCGGCGGCCATGAGGCCCATGTCGAGGCCCCGGATTTCCACGTTCTTCAGGATGTCCGGTACCTGTCCTTGCGCGATGCGCAGCGCGAGTCCTTCGATGACGGCCGTCTTGCCCACACCCGCTTCGCCTACCATGATGGGGTTGTTCTTGCGGCGGCGCGAGAGGATGTCGATGACCATGCGGATTTCATTGTCGCGGCCGAAAATCGGATCGACTTTTCCCTTGCGGGCCATCTCGGTGAAATTCACCGTGAAGCGTTGGAGATTGGAACCTTCCGCCGCCGAGCCGTCGGCGCTGCGTTCGGCCCCCTGGGGCGCGTCGGCCGTTTCCTTGGAGTGGGCCGTAATCTCGGAGAATTTGCCAATCAAGGTCTCCACATTGATCAAGGCGAGTTGGTCCGCCAAGCCGCGCGACATGGACGCTGCGCGCTTCCTCAGCGCCAGCACGATTCCGGCCACGCGTACTTCCGGCTGGCCGAGATTGAGGGAGGACTCGGCCCAACCCGCTTCGAGTAAATCCATGAAGGTCGGCGAGAACACGGGCCGTCCCGTATTGCCCATGCGCAGCTCTTTCAATTCCTGCTGCAACGCGTTCTTAAACAAGCCTTCGTTGATTTTAAAATAGGCCAGGATGTACGAGAGATCGCCTTTGCCATCTTCCAAAGCCTGGAGCAGCAAGTGACTGTGGGTGATTTCATAATGAGAGCGATTGACGGCGGAACCGACCGAGCCCTCGAGCAGGCTCTTGGTGTATTTATTCAGCTTTTCGAGAATCGCTCGGACAGAATTGGCAATCATGCGGATCTCCAGTCGAGGTTACGGGACCGTTTGGCTTCAAAAAGTTAAAAAAAGCCCGTTCCCCCCGGGGACATGCCCGCAAGAAGGGGCAAGTATTTTAAATTTCGGGATGAAAGGGCGGTATCGGGGCTGTTCCGGCCCACCAGCGATGTTTCAACATTGGCTCCGCACCCAGCATGGCAAAAGCGAGCAAGGGCACAACCCAACAAAAATTTGGACGATACAACGCCTTGACCAAATTGGGCCAAGGGGCGATGGCGACGGTTTATTTGGCTGAGGATCCCTCGTTGAACCGCATGGTGGCGATCAAGGTCATCCATTCCCATTTGTCCAGCAACTCCAACCTGCTGGATCGTTTCACCGTGGAGGCTAAAACCGCCGCCAGCCTGCGCAATCCCAATATCGTGGAGATTTTCGACTACGGCCTGGAGGACGGCCAACAATACCTGGTCATGGAATATATCGATGGCCCGAACCTGCAATTCGTCCTGAATCTTCTGGGCGGTCAGCCGATGGATCCCAAAGTGTGCGCCGCCGTGATTTTACAATCCGCGGAAGGTTTGTCGACGGCCGAAAAATTCAACGTCGTACATCGCGATATCAAGCCCGAGAACATGATGTTCACGTCGGAAGGAAAACTGAAGATCGCGGATTTCGGCATCGCGCATATCAGCGAGCAGAACCTGACGGCTACGGGCAGCATTCTCGGGTCGCCCAATTTCATGTCGCCGGAACAAATCGATGGCTCAAAGCCGACGCATCAAACCGACATGTTTTCCCTCGGAGCGGTCTTTTATTATTGCCTGAGCGGCCGGAAGCCTTTTTCGGGTCCCAACATTCCGACCATCATGCGCAACATTTGCGATATGCCCCACGCGTCCCTGGGCACCATTATCCCGGACGTGGATCCGGTTTTGGAAAACCTGGTCGAGACGTTGTTGCAAAAGGCCCCGGAGAATCGCGGCAAAGGCGCGCGTTGGTTGTCCTTGCAATTGCGGACGTATTTGAACCAACAGGGAATGCTGGATCCCACCGACCTCAGCAAGGAGTTCCTGGAAACCATCGGCAAGATGGGCAATCAAACCGTTATCGATTTGACCCCCGCGCCGGGCCCGGACGACTTGGGATCGAAAGCCAAGGCGCCGTTGAAGCCCGGAATGAAATTCGAAAAGTCAAAATCCGATGACGGCGATTCGTTGGAAGCGGAAGTCAAATCCGGAACGGGAATAAAATCCGGTCCGGGATCGAAATCGGATGCGGCGGCAAAATCCAAACCCGGAACTTGGCAGGCCGGCGCGCCGGAAGAGGACATGGATTTCGGGGACGGGGAATCGCAGCGGGGAAATGCTCGCGGAACGGGGTCGCGCGGCGGCCCGAGCCGGGGAAAAAATCTCGGCCTGTGGGTCGGCGCCGGAGCGCTCGGATTCGTCCTGCTGGTGACGGCCCTGATTTTGGCTATGCGTCACGGCGGCGGAGGCCAGAGCGGGGCGGGGAACGCCTCGGAACCTTCCGCACCCCGTAACGTAAGTGTTACCGCGATCGCATTGCAACCCGGTTCCATGGAACTGCATTCCGGTGAAAAAAGAAAATTCCTCGTCGACGTCAAACCGCCGGAGGCGACCGTCTCCATCCGCTGGGAAAGCGCCGATCCGAGCATCGCGTCCGTGCAAGATGGAGAAGTATGGGGTCAAAAGCCCGGGCAAACCTCCGTCAAGGCCATCGTGGTCGGGAATGAAACCAAGGTTAGCGCCGCGGACATCATCGTCTCGCCCGCATCCGGCCCCGCAGCCAATGGCGGTTCCTCAGGCGCGGCCGCAGCCTCGGCCGCGGCCGGCGCATCCGCGGAAGGGCTCCAGGGCAAATCGGCCGGCGGCAACCCGACTACGGAAAAGCATTCCCCAACCAATGGCGACGGCATGACCGCCGAAAACAATGGGGCCGTGCAGTCCGCGCAGAAGACGCCTTCAAGCCACGACGGAAAGCCTGCTCCGGGAGCGGCAACGGGCGTTGAAAACGCCGCTACCGGAAATTCCGGTAAGGGTCCTGGGACCGGAAATGACAAACCCACCGGGGGAACTTCGGCAAAAGCCGTCCTGACCGTCACCTCGGCACCACCCTTCGCCGAGGTCATCGTGGATGGCCGTTTCATCGGGACGACGCCCGTGAAGGACAAGGAATTATCAGTCGGTCGGCACAAGGTTGAAGTGACCCACCGCAGCTTTCCTACCATTGACACGGTGGTGAACCTGGCTCCGGGAGAAAAGACGCTCCGGTTCCGGTTGTTCCGATAACGGCGGAAGCCAACGGTTTACTGGAACCGCCCCAAATAAAAGCCCCTCCAATTTTCACTGAAGGGGCTTTTCCATTTTGAAGAGTGGATAGGGTAACGTCTAAGTTACTTCTTCTTTTTCTTTCCCTTGCCGACGCTTTTGGCTTTTGCTTTCGGCTTGGGTGCGGCTTTCTTCGCGGGTGCTTTGCCTTTTGCCTTGGATTTCGGGGCCGCTTTTTTTGCGGCCCCGGCTTTTTTTATCGGTCCAGCCTTTTTTGCGGCCCCCGGCCTTTGGACGGGCCCCGTCTTTTTGGCGGGACCTTTTCCCTTCGCTTTGGCTTTCGGGGCGGCTTTTTTAGCCGGTGCGGATTTCTTGGCTGTTGCCTTAGGGGCTACCGCTTTCTTGGCGGACCCGGCTTTTTTAGCGGGCGCGGCTTTTTTGCCGGCGGAAGCTTTTTTAACCGGCGCTGGTTTTTTGGCAGGGGGGGCTTTTTTAGCTGGCGCGGATTTTTTCACGGCGGCGACCTTCTTGGTCGCGGCGGCTTTCTTCGCAGTGGTCGTCGGCATCGCGGGTTCGGCGGCAGCGGATCCGGCGGCTTCACCGGCTTCCTCTTCGTCGTCCGAATCCCATAAATCATCCTCGTCCTTATCGGCCGCGGTACTCACGGGCGCAGCCGGCAGGGCGCTTTCTTCCTCGAACTCCTCTTCGATCTCCTGGGCCGGGCCGGAATCGCCGGAGAGGGGTTTGTCATCTTGAATATCATCCATATGCGAGTCGGTCATGGGCGTCTCCTGGGTTGGAAGATTCGATGCAGCTTATGATGAAGGAATATAACACGATTTCCATATAACATCGATTAATTTCCAAGCGCCGTGCTAAAGAGCCCAACCAGAGTTCGAGTCAGGGAAACAGGGACAGGGATTGAGGGAGGGCGTTTATCCCTTGGAAACCAGTTCGGCTTTTATGGATCCGACGGGGATTTTGCTCTGCATTTTGACGGGCATATGCGCTTCGTCGTCGGTTACCCAAATCGTCAATTTACCCTTGGCTTTGAAAAGGCCGTCTTCTTTTAAAACCGGTTCAACCACCAGGGTATGGAACTTGCCTGCGGGAACCTCGACGTCCTCCCGTCCATGGCAAAGCACTTTGAGATTGTATTTCTTCTTTCCGGAAACGGCGGCCAATTCCAGACTGTCGCCGACTTTCAGCTTTTGGGTGCGGATGAAATAAAAAGCGGACAAGACGTCATGGGTAAAGGGGTCTATCGATAACGAGGTATCCTGGGTGCGCAATACATGCAAATTTTGGTCATACGAGGCCGTTATATGGGCATTATAAGTGCCCTCATGCAAATGTTTTTCGAAACGGACGGGGTAAATTCCCCGGGCATCAATGATGGACGCGACGGTATCTTGAACCGGATAAAAAGATTGGAAAAAACTGTTTCCGCGGGCCAGCGATTGGATTTTCCACTGATAGGGTTTATCCGTGGGCAACAATTCCAGCGTGGCTTGCCCGGCATTGATCCAACTGAAACTCCATCCCCCCCAAATGATGTCGAAAAGCAGTTTTTCCGGCGCCTGCAAGGCTTTTTGGTCCAGCTTTCGCAAGGGAACGGGCAGGGAGTCCTTTGGACTCGCAATGGGTTCGAATTCGGTTTTTAAGGTGGTGGGTGAATGAGTGACTTTGCGCTTTTCGACCAGAACAGGTTTTGCGGTTTGAGACGGGGTTGCGGGAGCGGTTTGGGCTCTAGACCAGGTGGTTTGGAAGGGGAGAGTCACCACCACGACGCAAGTGAAAATGATCGACCTCAGTCGAGGGCGGGAACGGCTGCGGAGAAAACCGGAGCGAGAGGAACGTTCCGGACCGTTGGGGTCAGTCATGCCGGTTAGGAGACCATTCTCGACAGGCCTTTTTTACCGATATCGCGGCGATATTGCATGCCTGCGAATTCGACTTTGGAGACTGCCGTATACGCCGCCCGGATGGCCGCCTCGAGAGATGGACCTTGTCCGACCATGCCTAATACCCGACCGCCGCCGGTAACCAGTTTTTCCTGCATATAGCGTGTACCCGCGTGGACGGCATGCGCATCCGGAAGTAATCCGGCCGAATTACTTCCGGCCTGGTCCAGGCCATGAATCGGTATGCCGGTTTCGTACGGTCCGGGGTAGCCTTTGGAAGCCATGACCACAACTGCGGCCCATTGCTGCGAGGGTTGTAAGACGATTTGGCCTATACGCCCTTCCACGGCAGCTAAAATCAAATCCAAAAAATCTTCTTGTAGAATCGGCAAAACCGCTTGGGTTTCAGGATCTCCCAGGCGGCAATTGTACTCCACGACCTTCGGGCCCTGACGCGTCATCATCAAGCCTACGAAAAGGATGCCCTGGTACGGGACGCCCTCTTCGCGCATTCCCTGCAACGTGGGCGCGACTATGGTTTTGGAAACGATTTCCAGCAGTTCCGGGGTCATGATGGGAGCGGGCGAATAAGCCCCCATGCCGCCGGTATTGGGCCCGGTATCGCCGTCGCCGATGCGCTTATGATCCTGCGCGGACGGTAGCAATACAAAATCCTTTCCGTCCGTGAGCGCGAACAGCGAGGCCTCTTCGCCTTCCATGAATTCCTCCATGACCACTTCAGAACCGGCGGCTCCGAAAATCGCTTTGGGTCCCAACATGGACTGCAAGGCCGATTCGGCTTCCGGGATGGTCATACAAACAACGGCTCCCTTGCCGCCCGCCAGGCCGCTGGCCTTGATGACGATGGGCGCGCCGACCTCTCGCAAGTGCGCTCGCGCCGGCTCCAAGGCGCGGAAAGTCCGATAATGCGCGGTGGGAATTCCATGGCGGCCCATAAAGTCCTTGGAGAAGGCTTTGCTTCCTTCCAAAGCCGCTGCCGCCTGGGTGGGCCCGAAAATCTTGAGGCCCTGGGCGTGGAAAGCGTCGACGATTCCTCCGACCAAGGGCTGTTCCGGTCCGACCACGGTCAGGTCCACCTTCTGGGTTTGCGCCAGGGTGATCAGGCCTCGGAAATCATCCGTGGAAATCGAAAAACAGGAGCCCAATTCCTCCATGCCCGGATTGCCGGGGGCGAAAATCAAAACGGGTTTCTGCGGGGATTGCGAGAGCTTAAGGCCGATGGCGTGTTCGCGTCCGCCGTTGCCGATAATGAGAATATTCATGGCGGAGAAATATAGGAAAGCGGTTCCGCCGATCCGACGCCGACTAGGACTTGCATCGGGCCAGGAACCGCATCGCGGCCACGTAACATCAGTTCAGAAACCAGGGGATGCGGATGATGTCCTGAAAGGTCACGAACAGAAACAACAACAGGAAGAAACTGAAACCTACGCGGTTGATGACATGTTGCGTGGTTAGGCTCAACGGGCGACGACGAATCGCTTCCAACAAAAGGAACACCACGACGCCGCCGTCCGTGATGGCCAGTGGAAGGATATTGAGCACGGCGAGGTTGGTGTTGAGCAAGGCCATAAATTCCAGAAACTTTTGCAAGCTCTGGCGCAGGCTGCCGGCGATCATTTGCACGATGCCGATGGGTCCGGATAAGGCCTTCAATTTGATCTTGCCCGTCAGGATTCCCGAAAAGGTTTTAATCACCAGCGTTGCGGACTCCCCGTTTTTTTGCAGGCTCAATTTCATCGCGCCGACGACGCCGCGCTTGACCAATTCGGTAGGCGGTGAGACGCCGGGATAAATGCCGATGATAAAGCGCTTGGTTCCCTCATCGAGCACCGGGCGGATTTCCTTGACTTGCTGGACGCTGTCCCGGACCAGGGCCAATTTGATGGGTTCGCCTTTGGATCCGTTCACCATTTCAATCAAAGCCATGGCGGAAGGGATGCGGATGCCGTCTACGGAGAGAATTTTATCGCCGACTTTGAGGCCCGCAGCCTCGGCCGGTTTGCCGGGCATCACCTGGGCGACCAATACGTCGGCCTCGCCGGTCAGGCCCGCCAACGCGATTCCGAATTTGGGGTTCATCTCCGGAGTCATTTGCACGGTGGTATCCAGGGAGTTATTGCGCCGGATTTTCACGGGCACGGGATGGCCGCCTTGCATGGCCACTTCCTGCATGAACTCTTCCCACCCCTTGACGGGACTGCCGTTCAGGGCCAGGATTTCGTCGCCGCGTTTGATCCCTGCCTTTTCGCCGGCGGAACCCTCTTCCACTTCGCCCACCACCATGGACGTCTTGGGTTCTTGAACTCCATACAGGTAGAGTCCGAACAGGATGACAAATGCGAAAAGCAGGTTCGCCGCCGGACCCGCTACCGCGATGGCCAGCCGGGCCGGAATGGGCCGCATGCGGAATTCATCGGTGTTGCCGTAGCCGCCGTCATCGGGACTTTCACCCGCCATGGCGACATAGCCTCCGAAGGGAATGGCCGAGATGCAATATTCGGTGTCACCGCGACGCCACTTGATCAATTTCTTCCCGAATCCGATCGAGAACGTATGCACCTTCACGCCCACGCGTTTGGCCACGATGAAATGTCCAAATTCATGCACGAATACCATCAGGCTCAATCCGATGAGCCCCACCGGTAATTGGTACAGCAATGAATAATATCCCGTGAGATGCATTGGCGATCCTTTTCCGAACGGGCCGCAGCCCTATCGATTTCCGACTTTGGCCGCAGGGGAGACGGCGGTTTTTCCGATTCCCCGCGACATGATTTTTTCCGCTTCGGCGCGCGCCCAGGCGTCGGCCTTCAGCACATCGTCCAAGGTTGGTTGCGAAGCCTTGCTTGCAAGGCCATGCACAGCATGGGTATCGGTCCTGGCCGTTTGGGCTGATTGTCCCGATAGGGCCGCTTGTTCCAAAACCTGGCTTAAAATGATGGGTATGTCCGTGAAGGCGATGGACTCTTCCAAAAACCTGGCGACTACGGCTTCGTTGGCGGCGTTGAGAACGGCCGGGGCCGTACCGCCCAAAGATCCGGCCCGGTAGGCTAAACCCAGGCAGGGAAATTTTTCGAAATCCGGAGGGAAGAATTCCAATTTGGCCACCTTGGCCAAGTCCAAGCGTTCGACGTCCAGGGACCAGCGTTCGGGGTAGGTCATCGCGTATTGGATGGGCAATTGCATATCGGGGCAACCGAGTTGGGCCATAAGTGAGCCGTCGCGGAATTGCACGAAACTGTGGATGATGGAAGTGGGGTGGATGGTCACCTTGATGCGATTGAAATCCATGCCGAAGAGATAATGCGCTTCGATGACTTCCAGCCCTTTGTTCATCAGGGTCGCGGAGTCGATGGTGATTTTGGCGCCCATCTTCCAAGTGGGATGTTTCAGGGCGTCCGATTTTGTGATGGTCGCGAAGGTCGCTTGCGGGCGCTCACGGAACGGGCCGCCGGACGCGGTCAATTCGATATGTTCCACTTCGGAAACAGGTCGCCCGGCCAAGCATTGGAAAATCGCGGAATGCTCCGAATCGATCGGAATCATGCGGCTTTCCGGATGACGACTCAAAGCCTCATTGATGATGGCTCCGGCCATGACCATGGTTTCCTTGTTCGCGAGTCCGACATGCTTCCCGTGGCGAATCGCCTCCAGGGTTGGACGGCAGCCGATGGCCCCCACCAAACCGTTCAAGACGAAATCCACATCCGCGTCGGCGCATAATTCCAACAGGCCGTCCATGCCGGAAAAAACTTTCGCCGCAGTGTGTCGGCGCAATTCAGCGGCCGCAGCCTCTTCCCACAGGCAGGCTTTACCGAGATTGAATTCCTGGATGACGGGGAGGAGCTTGTCCCATTGTCTGCCGGCGGCGACGCTCACCAACTGGAACCGATCGGGATGCTGGCGGATCACCTTTAGGGCGGCCATTCCAATCGAACCGGTGGCGCCGAGCAAGGCGATGCGTTTCTTATTCATCCGAGGTCAATATAAAAAATCCCTGATTGCGATTATACCAAGGTTTCCGGGGCATATCCCGTAATTGTCGACCCAATCCATGCCCGGCGGCGTCGGCGCGTGCTATAATCGGTCCGAGACATGAGACGCCGGGATGGAATGGGGCTGGCGCGGGAGGTCCATGGGATGGATTCTTCGGGAGGTTATGGTGAAAGTCCGGCTTAAGGCGCGCGCGATTTTGTCCCTGGTTTTGATCGTGGCTATGGCGGGAAAGCCGTCCCCCGGTGGCGGCAAAGTCTATGTGTATTACCCCTCGCTGGCCCGGCCTTTGGCGATTCAAGAGTCGCTGGCCCGTAATTGTCCCGGATTGGAAATCACCGTTTTCGCGCGGCTGGCGGATTTAGAAGCCCAGGTCGCGCAGGAAAAGCCGGAAATACTCGTCGCTCCCGGCATGGTGCTCGGCCCATTCCGAGGTTACGCTTCTCGCCTGCAAGGCGTTCGGAATGGATCAACGACGGAAAACTTCGTGCTCCTGTCCTTGGAGAAGCCCGTTGATATGGGTCGCGTCTCGAAATTGGAAATCGGCGTTGTCGGCATTTTGGAGCGGGCGGAGATGGGGGCTTTCATTAATGGGTTGGTGGGCGGAACGCCCCGGTTAAACCGCGTGACCAAGGTCGAGG
This sequence comes from Fibrobacteria bacterium, assembly GCA_017881725.1. Lineage (GTDB taxonomy): Bacteria > Fibrobacterota > Fibrobacteria > UBA11236 > UBA11236 > Chersky-265. The sequence goes on along the minus strand of JADGQO010000026.1, from coordinate 24,012 downwards.
ATTTGCTTCCGCTGCTCATTTTCCATTCCGTGGACGCGGTATTGGTTTCCGAATCCAACATGGCGGAACTGCAAAGGAAGTCCCAGGAAAAATTGACGGCTTCCCGATTGGAAAAGGGCCAAGTGACGCTGACGGCCCTGGCCGTGCGCGAAGGCTTCGATGCCAAGGAAATGCTGATGCAATGGCGGCATTTGGACGCCGGTAGCCTACGGATGCTGGGGGTGGACGGATGGAAATGAATTCCCGACAACGGCACGGTCCCTGGACATGCCGAACTTTAATCATGGCCGTGTGCTTGGCGGCCATCGCCAATGGTTCCGATTCCATCCTGATCCTGCGTCCGTCCGGCATCCACTTCGACGAAGCGGCGAATGGGTTGGTCCATGAACTGGGGCTGGAATTCGAAACACACGCGCGCCTGCTGGCGGCCGGAGACGATGCCGCCGCGGTCGCGAATGAGATCCACCTCGCCCATTGCAAGGCCGTCGTGCTCATGGACAATCAGGCCATTCAACTTTATGCCCAGGTCCAGAAGCTTTGGCGCGATTCCCTGCCGCCCCCGCCGGGCGTGGCTCTCATGGCCGTCCGTGTGGATAGGGCCATCGCCGGCATGGCCCGCATGACGGGGATTTTCTACGAGGTTCCGGCGGTCACTACGGTCATGAATTTGCGATCCATCTTGTCCTCACCGGTGCGGAAGGTCGGCGTGCTGGCGCGGCCGTCCATGCGCGACTTCGTTAAGGAGAACGCCAAATGGTGCCAGTCAGAAAACATCCAGTTGCTGGCCTTTGAAATTCCCGAGGCCGGGCAAGATCCTTCCCTGGCCGTGCGCCGGGGATTGCGCCGCTTGCGCCTGGATCAGGACGTCGACGCGCTGTGGATTCTCAACGACAATTTTCTCCTCACTCCGGAAATCATCGCGGGCGGATGGCTGCCCGCCTTGGAGCATTTCCGTAAACCCGTGGTGGTCGGAGTGGAAAATCTGGTGACGTCCGCCGTGAGTTTTGGAACTTTCGCCTTGCTGCCCGACCATTATGCGCTGGGAGTCCAGACCGCCGGAATTATCCTGCGCCTCAAAGCGGCGGATTGGGAAGCGCCCGATTCGACCCGGTTGGAGCAGCCGTTGGCGGTGTATAAAATCCTGAACTTGCCGCAGGCGCGTAAGGTCGCCTCCATCCGGGATGAGGCCCTGGTGGAAATCGACAAGGTGTTGCGATGAGCGCCCGTCCCGGCCAAGGCATCGAGCGGAAGTTGCTGGTCAGCTCCGTCACGGTGCTGGCCTCCACCTTGATCGGGTTCCTGGCCATCGTCATATTGCTCAATGTGTCCTTATCCCAACGTCAAAAGGCGGCGGCGGTCTCATCCATCCGCAATACACTCCTAGCCAAAGGCCAGATGCTGGCCGCGAATAATGCGCTCGCGTTGTCGGGCATGGTCGGCGACAATTCCTTCTCTGGAGTCGCGTCGATTATTGCCAATACCGTCTCCTCGGACCGTGACATTGTTTACGGAATCTACATGGACGAAAGAAGGAGGCCGTGGGCTTTCGCCGATTCGCTGCACCCGGACGGCTTGGTCAAGTCCGCCTACTTCTTGGAGGATTCCCTAAGCATTTGGGCCTCTTCGGTACCCGGCGCGACTCACCGGTGGTCGCATACCGCCGGCGTTGACGTTTATGAATTCGCGGCGCCGGTCATGGTGGATGGCCGTCGTATGGGCTCGGTACGCTACGGACTTACCACGGCGCTCATGGAAAACGCCATCGCGGCGGCGGCAGCGGAGGCCCGGCAATCCCTCGTTAAAATGTTGGGCGCATTGGTTATGTTGGGCACCCTCGCCATTGGGCTGGCTTACTTGGCTGCCAGGCGGCAGGCCAAGCGCATCACGCGCCCCATCGAAGCTTTGCAGACAGCGGCCAACGCCATCGCGCGCGGCGACTACGCCCGTCCCCTGGAGGTTACCGGAGAAGATGAAATCGCGCTCCTGGCGGCGGATTTCGATTCCATGCGCCGGACGGTAAAGGATTACACGGAGCGCCTGGAGGAGATGGTCCAGGACAAGATTCGGGAAATCAAGGATATTCTCGATCATATCGAGCAGGGATTGTTCACCATCGGTTTGGATGGAAAAGTGAATCCGGATTACGCCCTGTCCACCAATGCCGTTCTGGGCGTCGCAGACGTCTCCAAAAAGTCGCTTGCGGAGCTGCTGCATTTGGATGCGGCGGCCCTGTCCGAGTGGATGGACTGGTTCGCAATGGTGAAGTCCAAACACCGGTCGCTCCGTTGGGAAAAGATTTTGCGGGTATGTCCGGTGCGCGAATTGCGCTTGGACGGCGCCGACGGCCGCGAACGCACGGTTATCGTGGGTTACCAGAAAATGTTGAATCACGACGAAAGGTTGGAGAAACTGATGATCCTGGTGCAGGACGTCACCGAGTCCAGGCGCGTGGAGCAGGCAATCCGCGATCAGAAACAGCGTCATGAAGACGAGGTGAAAGCCATTCTGGGCATGGTACGGTATGGTGAATCCATTCCCGAATTCCTGGACGATTTGGAGGAGCGGATTCAACGTATGAGCGTGGCGGCGGATAGCTTATCGACGGCGGAGGTCGGCGCTTATCGTAGCCTCGTCCAGTCGTTGTCCCGCGATCTGCACACCTTGAAAGGGACCTCCGCGACTTATGGGTTCGAGGCGCTTGCGCGCGTCATGAGGATGGCGGAAGAGTGGCTGGTCGCGCGGCCCGGCGGGAGTATGGACACGAATCCCTGGTCCGGATTCCAGGCCTTCCTGATGGATATGCGTTCGGAACAGTCTCGCCTCCTGGGTTTGCGCGGGGAAATGGCGCGGGGAGGTCCCGACGCGGTTTCCATCGCGGACCACCGGCTTGCGGAGTTGCGCGCGCTAGCGCGGGCCTTGGAACCCAAAACCTCCGCATCGGTTTTAGGCTCTGGAACGGGCGGGGATGACGGGCTTCGCAGGCTGCTACGCGCCTGTCGCGACCTCGATTCCATCCCTTTGGGGAGATGGGCGGAAAAATACCGCCGCATGGTGGGGCGCCTGGGAGAATCCCTGGGCAAGCGCTTGGAGCTGAAAGTGGAACCGGAGGGATTGGAAATTTCTCCGCGAATGTTCGCCGCCTTGGACGAACCCTTGGTGCATATGATCCGCAACGCGGCCGATCATGGCATCGAAACGGATGCGGAGCGGTCGGCGTTGGGCAAAAGCCCTTGCGGAAAAATTACGATCCGCATCGAGGAACGGCAGGGTAACTTAGACGTGACTGTAAGCGATGATGGCGCAGGCATCGATCCCGACCACGTGGCTTCCCAGGCGTTGGCAAAGGGATTGGTTTCCGTCGAGACCTTGTCCCGATTGGGCGAATCCGATCGGCAAAAGTTGATTTTCCTCCCCGGTTTTTCGACCCGGGATTCGGCCACGGAGATTTCCGGACGGGGCGTGGGGATGCATGCCGTGGTGAAGTGGGCCGAGGAGCGGGGCGGAACAGTCGATGTGGATTCGTTGCCGGGCCAAGGCGCCCGGATTACGCTCAGGTTGCCGTCCGGCCTTCACGACTGAATTCAGGGGCCGAAAATATCTTCCAGAGACTCCCGGAATTCACGCACGAATTGATCGTCGCTGAACAGAAGGGGCTTTGCCATGTAGCCCCGCGCGCCCAAGGCCAGGCAGCGCGTCATTTCCGGGCCGCGCACGGCGGAAATAATCATCACCCGCGCATTTGGATCGGCGGCGAGGATTTCGGCTAGGGCTTCCACCCCGTCCTTGTTCGGCATGGTGATATCCAGGGTCATGAGATCCGGTTTATGCTTCCGGTAAAGTTCCAGCGCCTGGGTGCCGTCCGCGCCGGCGGCCACGACCTGATATCCCATCACGGCTTCGAAGAATGCCGTCAACTGTTTGATGAGGAACAACGAGTCGTCGATGATCACAATGCGTTTAATCATGGCTTCGTCCCGGATTTTTCCGGATTTTTTCCCCGCAGGTTCGATGTTTCACGGATATCCTCGATGGGGCGAATGCTGAAATGCAAGTGAATCAGTTTGCCGTTGGCCTCGACGTTGCCTTCAATGCTCCAGTCCTTGCGCGCCGTGAACGGGCCGTCGCTGAAAAACGGCGAGGACGGTTTCAAATAGCCGAAACGGGAAATGAAAATATCGTCGGCCACGAATAAGCCGGATATTACGTTCGCCATTTCGCCCACGGCGTCCCTGCGGATTTTGGGGTCCACTTCGCTCGGAAAAATCGCCGGCAAGTCGGCTTCCTCGACGCCGATAATAATCTGGGAATGGAAGTTCGCGCTGCCGGCAGGGAGGATGCAAAAAAGCGATTGCGGTTCCGGAAAGGAGGCTGTCACGCGGAAAGGCAAGGCGGGTTTGGTTTCGGTTTCCAATATGGCGCGAATGGCCCAGGTGACGCAGCCCTCGAAGGATCGCACCATTTCGTAGAGCGCGTCTACAATCGGGTCGTTCGGACTCATGGCTTTCCCATCAAAAGGAGATCAAGCGGGATTTCTAAACCCTTTCCATTGTAATGGGTGAGGTTTGAAAAGTGCAAGGAAATCTTTGCTCGCGGTCGGCGTGGGCATTGTGAATTTAAGCCTTTCAAGGTTGGTACGACAGGTTAATGCCAAAAGTGCGATAGATTTGGTGGGGATAACTGATCCAACCGTATTGGTTAAAGACCTCCACGAACGGATCCGCCAAAAGATTGCGCCCCCACGCGGTCACGGTAAGGCGATCGGCGAGGAATTTTTTTTCCAAGGAAACATCCATTTGGAACTGCCACCTTGGGGCATCGGCTATAACCGCCTGATTCGCAAAAAAGCGTCCGGTTTGGGAGACGGGACGTTGCAGGGCGTAATTAAAGGCCTCGCCGCGCGAGAAGGGGGACGATACGATGCCGTTGACGTTCAAGCCGGTTTCGAAAGGCAGAACGCAATTCGCGCGGGCGCGCAGGACATGATTGGGGGTCTGACGATTAAATTCATCGGGCCTCGGAAACGTGCGGCCGCCCGGGTCATTGGGAATAGGGTATCCGACGAAATTGTAAACCCAAAAAAGAGAATAGGAGAACTCCATCCGCAGAGCCTCCATCGGCAATAGGCGAAGCCAAGCTTCCCCGCCGAAGGTTTCCTCGTCGTCGAGATTGGCATTGTATAAGGGAACCAGCGAGTCGGATGGGTTGCCCTTGGAAGCGATAACGGTTTGAAACGTCGGATCCACGGGAGTCAGGCCGATTTGCCCGCGTACCCAGCTATAAAATCCGCTGACGTCCCATTGGACGCGCTGCTTCCAAGATCCCCGTTGGCCGCATTCCAGGGTGTAATAGTTAACGGGAACCTCATCTCCGGAAACCAGGGCCACCCATTTTCCCGCGCCGGGCGGAGGTTGCGCGCCCCATACCCACTTTTGCCACGTGGGCGGGAGTTGCGAGACGCGCACCTCCATGTCCCGCTGGGAGTTGGCCGGGGTCGTGACTCCGCGCGATGCCGCCGCCCACCACGTTTGATCGTTATTCGGCTTGAAGGCCAGCCTCAGACTTGGGGAAATTTCCGGGACCCAACCCAGCGGCGTCCACGTTTCCGCCTTGGCCCCGGCGGTTAAACGCCAACGCGGGCCGAATTCCATTTCGTCCTGCAGGAAGGCGCCGGCCAAAAAAGCCAAATAGTCGGGCTCTTGGACGATGATGGATCCCGTCGCCCGCAAATCGCGGAATTCGTATTGGACCCTGCGGAAATTCGCTCCGGCGCTGACGTTGTGGCGGCCGTATTTCAAATTGTCCTGCGCTTCCACTTCCGTGATGTCGAATCCCGCCAGGAATCCGCTGGCCAAAGCCACGTCATACCGGTAACGCCAATGGTACGTGGATAAGAAATAATTGTTGTCCGTGCCGAGGCTGCCGTCGAATCGGGTTTGTATCACCAATTGATCCATGGCCTCGCGGTTGGCATAGACGCTGTCCGGCGCTTTGACAACACCCGGCGTGGCCGGGGCGGAGTCGGGATAGGGCGTCAATTGGATGGAGTATTGTCCGTCATTCACATGCATATCCCGGATTTGTCCGGACCATTTCCATTTCTCACCCGGCTGGTAGTCCCATTTCAAGCCGCCGGATTGCGCGCGCTGGTAATCGTCGACCCCGCGGAATTGGTTGGCAGTCCTCACGTCCCCGCTGCCGTTGATGGGCGCCCACAGGCTGTCTCCGGCGAAGAGCGGGTTGCGACGGTAACCGTCATGGGTTTTCAAACGGGCCCAAACGGTCACGAAAAAATCCGGCCGCGCCTCGAAGCCATATCGAAAATACGGAGCCAGGTAATTTTGGGTTCCGCCCGACAAGGACGCTTTCAATCCTTCGGACGCCTCTCCGCTTTTCGTGAAGATGCTCACGATGCCCGTGGCCGCATTCGCTCCGTAAATGCTGCCTCCCGGCCCCTTGATGATTTCGATGCGATCGATGTCTTCCAGGGGAAGGTCAAGCGCGTTGAAGAACACGCCTCCGATAATGGGATCCGTCATCGGCACGCCATCGAGTATCCAAAGGAGGGAACTGGAAAAGGCGAATGCGGAATTGCGGATGCCTTCACCGGTGATGGTGTAACTGGCCTCATCCACCCAAACCCCGGGAGCCAGCTTCAGTGCATCTTGAATACGCGTGGCCCCGGATCGGCGAATATCGTCCTGCGTGATGACGTAAATCGAAGTCGCGACATCCCGTACTTTTTGGGCGCGCTTGGAAACCGAAGTGACGTCCAAATCCATCAAGCGCTTCAGGGAAAGGCTGTCCAAATCCACGCCGGCGCCATGAACCCAGTTAGGCGACAGTAGACAATACGCCGCCAAAAGAAATTTCCAATTTCGTAAATGCCCTGATTTGCGCAACTTGGCCGTCCCTGCCCGTTCTCCAGGCCCCCCTCATTGTATTGCCCATCCCATCGGAGCGCAAGGATTGTGAGTAAAACCTCCGGTTCTTCCTCAAAAACTCCGGCGCCCCGGCGCTTGTTGAATCTTTGCTCCGCGTGCTAGAATTCGATCGGTAAAAGAAGGTCCTCTTCCTGGATCGGAATAGGCATGGAGACGAAAGGTGGACGACTATGTTGGGATTCGGGCGGATTTTCATAACAGGCGCAGCCGTAACTTTGATTCTTAACGGGTGTGATTTATCGCAATTGACCCAATCCTCGTCCAAGGCTGTGCCCAATGAGCCGGCCACAGAAGCAACGGTGGTCGGCATTTGGCGCACAAACATCCCCATCACAACGACTACGCCTCCCGCGGACATCAAGGTGACGATGGAGGTCGATTCGGACCATACCATGCTCTTATCCTATCGCACGGCGACGGGAGTTCCCGCCCCCAACGACTATGTGGAGCTCAGCCATGAATATGGGACATGGTCGGTAACGGACGGAAAAATGATCAGCGCCAAGACGCTATGCCAGTACCGCGATCCGCCCGCCTACCAATTGAACGATACTTCGGGATGCCGCGCGCCGTTGACCAGGGAAAAGCCCATCAATGTGAAAGCCGGGGCCTGGACGGTCGTAGAAAACGATCAACCCATCATTTTTCGAAGAAGCCAATAACCGGGCTTGGATTCAGGCTTGGACCAGGTGCAAATAAAGCAGGGCGGCCGGAGCGGAAAAGAAGAGCGAATCGAATCGATCCAGTACGCCTCCATGACCCGGGATCAAATGCGAAGAGTCCTTGGTGCCGGTATACCGTTTCAGGATGGATATGAAAAGATCGCCTAGAATGGCGGTGATGGACAGCACGACTCCCAATCCGATATTGGATAGCAAACCTCCGCCGACGCATTTAGGGCCGATCCAAGCCACCAGGGCCGTCGTCAAAATCGCTCCGCCGATCGCGCCCTCAATCGTTTTTCCCGAACTGATGGAGGGGCACAACTTATGCTTTCCAAACGCGCGGCCTGTGGCGTAAGCACCGGTATCCGCCATGGCGATGGCGGCCTGCGTCAACAAGAGGGGGAAGATGCCGGACCATCCGGACTCGGACCTGAGTAAACCGAACAACGCCGCCGCATAGATGCCGAAATACGCGACTGAAAAAATCTGCAGGTATAACCATGGCGCCAAGCCCGAGATGTCCACGTAGCGGAAACCAATCAGAGTAAGTCCCAAAAAGGCAACCACTATTATCAGTTCGGTCCAGTGGACGGCGAAGGGCAAATGGATCCCCGGATAATGGGGGAGGACGCAGATCAAAGTCAAGACGGCGGTAAGCGCGGCGACGCGAGGTCCGGAAAATTTGGCCGATATCATGCGGGAAAACTCCCAGGCTCCCAACGCCAAGGCCAGGGCCACGATGGCCCAACGACTGCGCACGTCGAGTACCAGGGCGGAAAACCCCACGACTCCTAAAACCACGGCCGATAGGATGCGCACGGCCAAGTTGGACATGTTAACCCTCGAGGACTTTTCCGAAGCGACGCTGCCGGGAATGATAAGCGTCGATGGCCTCAGTCAACCCTTGCCGATCGAAATCGGGCCACAAGGTCGTCGTGACGTAAAGCTCGGTGTAGGCGATTTGCCAAAGCAGGTAATTGGAAATCCGTTGATCCCCGCCGGTGCGTATCAGGAGCTCCGGATCCGGAACTTCCGGTTGGTAGAGATGGGTCCGGAACATTTGCTCATCAATGTCAGCCGGATTGACTTCACCTCGCTTGGCACGTTCGGCCAAGGCGCGGCAGGCGTCCAAGATCTCTTCTCGTCCGCCATAGGAAACGGCCAGATTCAGGCGTAAGCCGGTATTATTTTTGGTAAGCTCGATGCCCCATTCCAATTCACGGCGGGTGAACTCAGGTAATCTCGCAAGGTTTCCCAACGCGCAGAGACGGACATTATTGTCCATCAAATCCTGGATTTCCTGGCGAATCATGTCCACCAATAAATTCATCAACGCATCTACTTCGGGTAGCGGACGCTCCCAATTTTCCGATGAAAAAACGTAGATGGTGAGGTATTTGACGCCCAGTTCGCCGCAGGCCCGGACGATGCGCTTGGTGGCTTTGGTGCCTTCCTTGTGTCCCATAACACGAGGTAAAAGCCGCTTCTTGGCCCACCGGCCATTGCCATCCATGATAATCGCGATATGCTGCAGGGGCTCACGCATGATCCGCGCTCCTCGGAACAAAACCTGAAAGCTTCGTCCGCGACATAATCCTCGTCATCCTACCCCGGTCAAGTCCCTGGAACACTTTTCCCGAACGAAAGAGCCGGAATATTTCCAGCAGCCGCAATCTCCGAGTTCCTAGGAAATTCGTCTCAGACGGTGAGAATGTCCTTTTCTTTTTCGGCGATTACCTTGTCCACTTCCACGATGAACCGATCGGTGATTTGTTGGACCTTGTCCATCTCGCCCTTCAGCTCATCTTCCGATTTGCCTTCGTCCTTGGAGGCTTTTTTCAAATGCTCATTCTCGTCGCGGCGGATATTGCGGATGGCGACCTTGCCTTCTTCGCCGATCCGCTTGGCGACCTTGGCCAGCTCCTTGCGCCGCTCGCCCGTAAGCACGGGCATATTGAGGCGAATATAGGTACCGTCGTTCACCGGATTAATTCCGATATCGCTGGTTTGAATCGCCTTCTCGATGGCTTGCATCAATCCCTTGTCCCAAGGCTTGATGGCCAGGCAGCGTGGCTCGGGAACGGAAATGGCGGCCGCCTGGCTGATGGGTGTCCGGGTGCCGTAATAGTCGATATAAACGTTATCGAGAATGGAGGGCGAGGCCATGCCGGTACGGATTTTCGCAAGGTCGCGCCGGACGTTATCCACCGTCTTTTGCATGTGATCCTTGATGGCTTTTTCGTCCATGGGATTACTCTCCGCTATTGACCAAGGTTCCGATTTTTTCGCCCAGTGCGGCTTTGGCCAAATTGCCGTGGACGCCCATGTCAAAGACCAAGATCGGAATATTATTCTCGCGGCAAAGCGCGAAGGCCGATGTATCCATCACCTTTAACTGGCGGTTGATGGCTTCGGTATAAGTAATGGATTCGTATTTCACCGCATCCTTATGCTTGTTGGGATCCTTATCATAAATGCCATCCACGTTGGTGGCTTTCATGATGATATCGCATTCGGTTTCGATGGCGCGCAAGGTGGCGGCGCTGTCGGTGGTGAAGTAAGGGTTTCCGGTGCCGGCGGCAAACAGAGTGATTCGGCCTTTTTCAAGATGTCGCACGGCGCGACGCCGAATGTAAAATTCCGCCAAGGCCGACATTTTGATTGCGCTCATGACACGCGTGGAGATGCCTTGTTTTTCGAGAGCATCTTGCATGGCCAGGCAATTGATGACAGTCGCCAGCATGCCCATCTGATCCGCCGAAACGCGGTCAAAACCGAACTGACTGAGGGTGGCTCCGCGGATGATGTTTCCGCCACCGATGACGATGCCCATCTGGACGCCGCTATGATAGACTTGCGCGACTTCTTCGGCTATGGAGCGGATGGTTTCGGGGTCGATGCCGCCGTCTTTGTCGCCAGCGAAAGCCTCCCCGCTGAGCTTGAGGAGGATTCGTTTGTACCGTAAACCGGACATCGGGCTACTGACCCAATTGCAGCCGGTGGAAGGCGAGAACCTTCAGGGACTCCAGGCCTAAAGCCTTGGCTGTGTTGACAAGTAGTTTGTCGACGCTGAGTTTGCTGTCCTTGATGAAAACCTGGTTCACCAAGCAGTTCTCTTTGTAGAACTTCGCTACTTTGCCTTCCACGATTTTATCCACGACATCGCCGGTTTTGCCTTCCTTAAGGGTCAGCTCCCGGGCGATTTCGCGTTCCTTGTCCACGATGGACGCGGAAATGTCTTTGGGTTCGATGGCAATGGGCATGCTCGCGGCAACCTGCATGGCCAAATCCTTGGCGACGGTGGATAAGGCTGCGGCATCTTTTAAAATCCCGGAATATCCGAGCTTGAGGATGACGCCGATTTTCCCTTGCATGTGCGAGTAGGTCTCGGCATGCTCGTTCGGTCCCACCTTTTCCAGTGAAAAGCGGCGGACGGTGATTAATTCGCCGATTTTGGCGATAATGGCCGTGTTGGCTTCGCCCACGGTGGAGGCGTCGAGGGGCAAGCCCTTCAGCGCTTCCGGGTCGGCGGGCTGCTTCGCCAGAATTACGTGGGCGACTTTCGACGCAAAGGCGTTGAAATCATCCGAAGCGGAAACGAAATCGGTTTCGCAATTGATTTCGACTGCGGCAACGGCATTCGAACCTGCGGCGAGGATGACCTTGCCTTCCTTGGTTTCCTTACCGATGCGCTTGGCGGCTACGGCTGCGCCCTGCTTGCGCAGGAACTCAATCGCTTTTTCCATGTCTCCAGCGGTTTCCTTCAGCGCTTTTTGGCACTGTAGGATGCCCAATCCGGTTTTTTCCCGGAGTTGAGCGACCGTTTGGGCAGTAACTTCTGCCATTACTCGGCCCCTTCGAGCACTTCCGCCATCGCAGGGGCGGCGCCGTTCTTGGGTTCCTCAACAATCAGGGGAGCGGAAACTGCGCCGATGGAATCGGAAATCACGCGGGTCAACAAACCGACGGATTTAATCGCGTCGTCGTTGCCGGGAATGGGGAAGGCCACCTTGTCCGGATCGCTGTTGGTATCGACAATGGCGATGACGGGAATGCGGAGGCGATTGGCTTCGTGAACGGCGATTTCCTCATGCTCGGAATCGACCACGAAAAGCGCGCCAGGCAAAGTCTTCATATGGCGGATGCCGGAGAAAATTCCCTCGAGTTTGGCCCGTTCCTTATTCAGGGACAGCACTTCCTTCTTGGTAATTTCCTTGAACAAGCCGTCGGTTTCCATCTTCTCGATTTCCTCGAGACGCTTGATGGATTTGCGAACCGTCTGGAAGTTGGTGAGCATGCCGCCCAACCAGCGCTCGGTCACGTAGTACATGCCGCAACGCGTGGCTTCTTCCTTCATGCAGTCTTTAATGGTCTTCTTGGTACCCACGAAGAGAATGGATTTGCCGGCGTGACGAATGCGTTTCACGGCTTCAATGGCCTTGGTCAGGCTTTCCTGGGTCTTAGCCAGGTCGATCACGTAGATCCCATTTTTTTCCGTGAGGATGAATTTCTTCATCTTGGGATTCCACCGCTTGGTGAGATGCCCAAAATGAACTCCGGCTTCCAACATCTCTTTGATTTCAGGTACTGGCATGCTTATTCCTTTATTCTCTTTCTCTTCCAGTCTATTAGCGCTTGGAGAACTGGAAGCTGCGGCGTGCGCCGGACTTACCATACTTCTTGCGTTCCACCGCGCGCGAGTCGCGGGTCAGAAGACCGTGTTCGCGCATGGCTTTGCGGAATTCTTCCTTGTATGCGACCAAGGCCCGGGCGATGCCCAAACGCACGGCTCCGGCTTGTCCATTCACGCCGCCACCGGTGCTGGTCACGATCACGTCCCATTGCTTGTTGGCATTGAGGATGGTGAGTGGCTGTTCGACGATCATTTCGCGGATGGCGTTGGCGAAATAATCGGTGAAGGTGCGATCGTTGATGACGCGCTTGCCGGTGCCGGGCTTCAGAATGACGCGGGCGATGGCGGTTTTACGGCGGCCGGTTGCCCGGTAGTTTTCTTGGGTAGCGATGATAGCCTCCTGGATTTGACTCGGTTACGGCTTCTTGATGGAAAGCACTTCGGGCTTCTGGGCCGCGTGCGGGTGCTTTTCGCCGTCGTAGATGAATAGTTTCTTGCCCATGTGCTCGCCCAGGATGGTATGGGGGAGCATGCCTTTGATGGCGTGGCGCAGGGGGTAACCTGGGCGGATGGCCTGGGCTTGGGTAACCGACAAGGTACGGTGTCCGCCCGGATGCGTCGAGTGATTGAAATACTTGATCTCATCGCGCTTCTTGCCGGTCATGGCGATATGCTCGGCGTTGATGATGATGACATGGTCGCCGAGGTCCTGATTGGGAGCCCAAGCGATCTTGGTCTTGCCCATGAGGAGGCTTGCGGCCGTGCTGGCCAAGCGTCCCAGGACCACGTCCTTGGCGTCGATGATAAACCATTTGCTGGTAATGGTCTTGGGATTTACCGTAACCGTTTTCATTGCGAATCCTGCTAATTAAAAAAATTTAGACAGCCTAATTTAGTAATCCCACCTAGGCTGGTCAAGCAAAAGCGGCCTCAATTTAAGCCGTTCCGGGCCCACTATTATATCCTGATCCGGATTTTTACGCCATGGATTTGGGTCGAAGGCGTTTCTGGGTCACCCTTTTTTCCCTTGGCAAAGCAATCCCCGTGCAAAATCCGACCAAAAAACACAGTATTTTGTCAAAATCCTCCGGATTTCATGCGTATCAACTCATGTTTTGGGTCGCCGGAAATCCTGCAGGATTAATTTTAGATAGGCTGTGCAATGACGAGTTCCGTAACGCCCCAAAATCCTAACCGCCTTCAAAGGCTATACCCGGCAGATTTTAAAACCCCGCGCTCCGACATCACCGTCTTGATGGCGACCTTTCTACTGATCTTGGCGGTGGAGAATGCGCCGACGTTGGAACCGGCGGTGGCCGCCAAGCGCTGGATCCCAAGGGGGTGGATGTGTTTGACATTCAAGGATCGATTTTTTTCGGCGCGGCCCAGCGGTTCGAGGAATCGATTCGGGTGGCGGGAAACGCGTCCAGGGCCTTGATTCTATTGTTGGAAAACGTGCATCATGTCGACGCCACGGCGATTCACGCCTTGGAACAAATCGCGGCGGATGGCCGGCGCAGGCGCGCGCCCCTTGCAGGCTTCCCTGGATTCTGCTTTGGATGTGTTACAGGGGGCCGGCGGAAATCCGGATACAAAGGCTGCCTGAAATCGGGCGTTCAAGCTATTATTGAAGCCGTTCCCTGAACCGTGGATCGGTTGGAGGGGCCGGGAGTGGAGGAAACCAATGAAGGGCAAGCCAGCCTGGGATGCCAGCGCCGACGGCGTGACGGGGGCATTACTCGATTTATTCGAGCATATGCCCGACATTTTCCTTTTCGCCAAGGACCTTGAGGGCCGGTTCACCAAGGCCAATCGCATTTTCGTGGAAAAGTGCGGATTGAAGCGCGAAGAAGAATTATTGGGCCTTACCGATTTCGACTTTTTCCCCCGCCATCACGCCGAAAAGTACGTGCGCGATGACAAGCAAGTCATTCGCACCGGCGAGTCGATGATCAATTTGATCGAGTTGATCATCCATGCGGGTAAAGCCACCGATTGGTATTCGACGACCAAGGTGCCGGTCCGGAATTCTGCCGGTGAAATCATCGGTTTGGCGGGCTATACGCGCGACATCAAGCAGATGGAATCCGGTTCCCGGCATTTTCTGGAGATGGGGGAAATATTCGATTACGTGATGGAGCATTATACGGAAACCATCGACATGGCCAAGCTGGCGTCCTTGGTCTGCTTGTCCATCAGCCAGTTCGAGCGCAGGTTCAAATCCCTGTTCAAAATCTCGCCACTCAAATACATCACCATGGTGCGCATCCACGCGGCTTGCCAGGCCCTGGCGGAAACGGGCGAGCGCATATCCGATATTGCGTTGAACAACGGCTTTTACGATCTATCGCATTTCAACCGGCAATTCAAAGCCCAAATGGCCATGTCGCCCAGTTCATACCGAAAAAAGTATGCCGGAGTCAAAGGGCCGCCCCATCCTTGGTTGCCCGCGCCGGTCAAGTAAGCGACGGGGGATTCATCCGGCCGGAGTGGGAGTCGCTTCGGGGCGCGTCGCGCGCCGACGCCGTGGTGCCTGGGGCGGTTGCGGTTGCGGCTTAACCGTGAACGGCGGAAACGAAGTCGCGCATCAAACTCTCATCGCGATTGGCTTCGAACAGGTTCCCGACTACGATGGCATGAGCCCCCGCTTCCACCCGCTCCCGAGCCTGCTGCGGCGTTCGGATGCCGCCCCCGACGATGACTTTAAGGTCGACCGAGGCGCGCACCATTTGCACCATGGGGACGGGCACGGCGTTGAGGGCTCCGCTGCCGGCTTCGAGATAGACCCATCGTTGTCCCATCAATTCGGCGGCCATGGCATGGGCAGCGGCGATGGCGGGCTTATCGGAGGGGATGGGTCGTGTATTGCTGATGTATTCCACCGCCGTGGTGCGTCCGGATTCGATCAACATATAGGCCGTCGGCAGCGCCTCCATCTTGAGGCTGCGCACCAGGACGGCGCCTTTCACTTGCTCGTCGATCAAATATTGCGGATTGCGGCCGCTGATCAAAGTGGTGAACAGGATGGCGTCCGGACCCGGGGTAACATGCGAGCAACCTCCCGGGAAAAGGATGATGGGCGTTTGCGTTTCGCGCTTGAGGCTGGCCGCGATTTGCGTGAAGTTGGGATTGCCGATGAATGACCCGCCCAGCAGTAGGGCATCGGCGCCATGTTTAACGGCGCGCAGGCCGGATTCCACGATGCTGTCGGCGGACGCCGAATCCGGATCCAGGAGCACGAAAAACAAGGACTTGACCTTGTCCAGGCCTTGGATGAGACGGGTTTCAATCGGTCCGATTTTCATTAAGCCCCCAACGCCTGTTTGAGCCATTTCTCGGCCTCGGCCAAGAGCAGGCCTTCCTTCTGCGGCGACTTCGATCCGGCCTGGGCCCGATCCGGTTTGCCTCCGCCACGCGCGTCCGCCACCGGGCCGACGGCTTTGATTAAGTCCCCGGCCTTGACTTTCGTCTGAGCTTCCTTGCCGCATACGACATAGATGGAAAGGGAGTCCCCGGAAACTTGCGTGAGGAGAGCGACGCCGTTACGGAGTTGCGACGCGAGGCCATCGACCAAAAGGCCTACAAAATCCTTGGGATAGGTTTTTTCATCCAACTTAGCGATGAGCACCGTGGTCCCGTTCATCGGAACGGAGCGTTCGCCTACCAAGGCAACGGCTTGCAAACGGGCCTGGGCTTGGCGCAATTCCAGGATTTCCTTTTCCAGCGCCTTGATGCGCGCGGCCGCTTCCGCGACGCGCTCCTGTTCCTGCCCGGGCTTGGACTTGAACACCTTGGCGATTTCCGCCAGGGCGTCGAAATTGCGGCGGGCCAGGGTAACTGCCGCGTTACCGGTAACCGCTTCGATGCGCCGGACGCCGGCGGCGATGGAGCTTTCCGATACGATCTTGAAAAAACCGATTTGCCCCGTGGCGGTGGCGTGGGTTCCTCCGCACAGTTCCATGCTGAATCCGCCCATTTTGATCACCCGCACGCGGTCGCCGTATTTTTCCCCGAACAAGGCCATGGCACCCAATTGCTTGGCTTCGTCGATGCCGTGCACGGACATGGAAATCGCGAGGTTTTCCTGCACCTGACGGTTGACCAGGTCCTCGACCTTGCGCAGTTCCTCTGCCGTGACGCCTTGGAAATGCGTGAAGTCGAAACGCAGCGCATCGGGCGAAACGCGCGACCCCTGCTGTTGCACATGCTCACCGAGCACGGATCGGAGGGCCGCGTGCAGCAAATGCGTGGCGCTATGGTTGCGCAGGATCGCGAAACGTTGATCGGCGTCGACCTTCGCGACCAGGGAGGCCATGTTCTCTTTCGTGAGCAGGCCGCCCAGCAAATCGCAACGGTGGATAATCATGTCGAACACCTTAATGGTGTCGGTCACGCGCAATTCGGCCGCAGGCAGACCGGTGGCGGATTTCAGCGTCGATGCCAGCGTTCCCGTATCGCCGACCTGCCCGCCGGCCTCGGCGTAAAACGGGGTGCGATCCAGGACCACCAAAACTTGGTCCTTGTCCTCGCGGTAGCGCAAGGTCTTGCAGTCGGACGCGAGCGACGCATAGCCGACGAATTCCGTTTCCAGGCTCGGCGAGAGCAGCGTCCAGCCTTCATCGCTGGCGAAGCTGCCGTCGAATTTGGCCGCGCTGCGGGCCCGCTCGCGTTGCTCTTCCATATGTTTGGTATAGCCGGCCTCATCGATGGTCAGCCCTTGCTCTTCGGCCAGGATGCGCGTCAAGTCGGTGGGAAACCCGTAGGTATCGTAAAGAGTGAATACGTCTGCGCCGGGAATGACAGTGGCCGACTTGGATTTCACGTCGGCGGAAATCTTGGCGAAACGATCCAGTCCCTGGCCCAAGGTGCGCATGAAGCGTTCCTCTTCGGCGCGGATCACCTGTTCGATATAGGCCTGTCGTTGCACCAGTTCCGGATAGGCCTGGCCCATGGTTTCGGCGAGGACGGCCACGAGCTTGCAGAGGAAAGGCTCACGTTGGCCCATGTTGCGGGCGAAGCGGCTGCCGCGGCGGAGAATGCGGCGCAGGACGTATCCGCGGCCTTCGTTTCCAGGGGTGGCCCCGTCGGCGATGGCGAAGGATAAGGCGCGCACGTGATCGGCCATGACCCGGTGGGCGGTGCCTTCCGGCCCTTGCGAATACGCGACTCCGGACAAGGATGCGATTTTTTGGATGAGGGGACCGAACACGTCCGTTTCATAATTCGACCCGGTTCCCTGGATCACGGAAACAATGCGTTCAAACCCCATGCCGGTATCGACGTTCTTGTGCTTGAGGGGCTTTAACTCCCCGCTTTGCAAGCGTTCGAATTGCATGAACACGTTGTTCCACAATTCGATGTATCGGGCATTGGGCCCGTTCACGCCAAGGATGGGATCAGCATAAGTCTGATCGCGCGTTGCGGGATCGCCCATGTCGAAATGGATTTCCGAGCAAGGTCCGCAAGGCCCCACATCGCCCATTTCCCAAAAGTTGGACTTTTCCGCGAAACGCATGATGCGTTTGTGCTCGATATCGGTTTTTGTTTTCCAAATCTGTTCGGCTTCATCATCGTCCTTATATACGGTGACGTACAGCCGGTCTTTGGGAACCTTCCAAACCTCGGTCAACAGCTCCCAGGCCAACACGATGGCGTCCTGCTTGTAGTAGTCGCCGAACGACCAGTTCCCGAGCATTTCAAAAAAAGTGTGATGGTAAGTATCGCGGCCCACCTCGTCGAGGTCGTTGTGCTTGCCGGAAACGCGGATGCATTTCTGGGAGTTGGCCACGCGCTTCCAGCCCTCGCGGTTATCCCCGAGCAAGGCGGATTTGAATTGGTTCATGCCGGCATTGGTGAACAGCAAAGTCGGGTCGTCATGCGGAACCACGGGCGCGGATGGCACGTAGGTGTGTCCTTTGGACGCGAAAAAATCGATGAAGCCCTGACGGATTTCCGCTCCGGACAGGTAAGGAATGCCAAAGCCCCGGGAGGCTTGGGCTTGAGAAATTAGTGTGCTCATGCCAGTCGAACTCTTTTATTCAAGAACGTGAAAATACGGAATACTCCGGCATAAGGCACGGATTTCCGGATGATTTAGCGGGAACCGACGGCACCCGGCCGTGTGAAATTAGTTAAAACGGCCTGAATTGTGGCTGTTACCAAGGGCCACCCTCTATAATTGAGCGAAAGTTGCGATGGGTTGTTGAATTACCAAAAATGAAAAATCCCCCAAGCCCGAGCAATCGGGGTATGACGCTGATCGAAATCCTGGTTGCCCTTATCGTAGGCACCTTGGTTTCGTTGCTGGCCTTCACTTTTTATCGGAATTTCATGGCCCGGATGGACCGACAAAAGCAGGTCACATCGCTCCAGGACGGGGTGCGAAACGCCGTGGATTGTATCAACCGCTACCTGATTGCCGGCGGCGTTTCCGGAGACTCGCTTTTTTTCGACCCCCATCGTTTGCTGTCGGCGCCGATTGTGAATGGCGGTCATCGCGTTTTCGATTTGAAGCCCGACTCCTTGGCCATTCGCGTGTACGGGAATTATTCGGGATCCGCTGCGTTGCTGGCCGCCCCGGTCCTCAATACCCACCAACGCCAGGTGAAGGTGGACAACGCTTCGCTATTCAAGACCGGCGGATTCGCCTACATCAATGCTGGGAGCGCCCAAGAAGTGGCGGCCGTGTCCGGCATCCAAGATTCCATCCTCTTCCTTAAGGATGATCTTTTCGCCACCTATCCCAAAATGACCCTGATTTTTCCTTTGGAGCGCATCACGATATCCCTTCCGGATAACAAGACCTTGCGCGTGGCGCGCGAAGCGGCCGATGGATCCGCCGTATTCGTGCGCAGCTTCGTGCCGACCCACCTACCGGGCGACTCCTTGGAGTTCCGCGTGCGGTCCGTCGATCGCGAAGCCGGGCAAATCGCGTATGCGCTGACTTTCGTCGCCTTAACCGGTCCGCCAACGCATGCGCTGCTGGCCCGCAAATCCGAACAAACCGTTTTCGTAAGGGGTTTTTAATGACCAGTCCGACACTCGCCGGTTCGGAACGGAGTCAGCGCGGCGCGGTGCTGTTCATCGTGCTTACGGTGGGCGTGGTTTTGGCCCTGGTGTTGTTCATCCTCACGCAACGCAGCGGGCGGAGCCGAATCGATACGGTGAAGAACATGAAATCCACCGAGGAATTTTATTTGGCCGACGCGGGTTTCAATTATCTGAAGACTCGAATCGTAGCCTTGAACCGCGCGGGTGGGGCCAAACAGGTTCGCAATTTCCTGGCCGTGGAGAAGGCTGCGGATTGGCGGAAGATCGGGTTCGGGACTTCCGAGATGGGGTATTTCCGATTGGAGTCATACGACCTGGTCGAGACGCCGCTGTCTGTTTCCATCAATGTGCAAGGCGTCAAGGATCCGGCGCGGCCGGCCCAACGTTATGAAAGCGTGCAAGGCGTTTTGCGGGCGCCCAGCCTGGCGAAATACGCGCGTTACGTGGAGGGTAACAGCACTTTGATTTACACGGGCGGCAGCGTCGTGGATGGGGAAATCCTGGTGGCCGGGGACATCGATTTAACCAACCCTACCGTTCAATTCACCCGCTTGGTGAGTACCGGAGGCGTTTTGCAGAATCGTGCCAACGGCCAATACGATTTCGGGTTCCGGGAAAACCAACAGGATATTCCCACCTTGAACCACGTGCATGTCAGCGGTTGGGACAACTCCTTTTACGATGTCTCCATGTATTCACAAACCTTCGAATCGATGTCGGATAATGGAGGCATCCACTTGTTCGGAACCGATCCCAATCCCGCCAATCCTGCTTGGGACAGACTGAATACCAACGGTTCCTGCCATTCCACTGGACCGTGCGACACTTTGTTCGCGGGTTGCTTCGATACCTTGAGCCAGACGCTCCGGAGCCCCGTCGTGGTGGCCGGATCGGCCGTGGCCATCGACTTGGCGCAAGTTACTTTGGTGGGCGACTCCGTGATTGTCATGGCCTCGCCCGTGGTTTACGACGGCGGTGGGGACGGCAAGGATTATTTCGTGCTTGGGACTCCGGCGCGCAGGTATAGCCGGCTCTATTCCACCTTCAAGGACAATGCCATCCTGTTCTTTCCCGGCGACATTTATTTGACCGGACAATTGAAACAGATTCCGCTCACCGTGGCGTCCGGCGACGATGTGTTTCTTTACGGCGATTTCATCGGCCCGATCAAAACCGAAGTGGACGCCAACGGCATGCCGGTGACTTTGGGCATCATCGCACAGGACAGGGTTTACATTCACGAAAGCTCCTCCCGCGAGCTGACCATCCGCGCGGCCATCCTGGCTGAGAATGACGAAATCGTGTATGCCGACGGCCTGCCGGTGCCGGATTGGAAATACGGGTATGTGTGCAAGCGCGAGGTTTTCGATTCCACCCGGGTGCCGAAGGCGGGAACCACGGTGAACTTCGCCAAGTACATGTCCGATAATTTCATTTGGGACGACGCCCGCGTACGCGAAGCGGGCTATGGCCGGGAACCGCAAGTGGAATGCCGCAAGGACGGAACCTGCCCGAACGCCGTGCTCGACGAGTACGGATTCGTGGCCTTGGCATATCCGCGCACCAAAGGAACGAAATGGAAGTTGACTTTCGAAGGCTCGCTCATTACGCGCAACGCCGGTTCTAAAGGCCCCAAGGATAATTGCGACGAGGGCTGGGACTGTAACAGCGATCCCGCGCGCGTGACCTGGCGTTATGACGACAATCTCGGCGTCGCCTATCCGCCCAAATTCCCCGCGCCCATGACCGACGACCATAGCGCCCCCCAAATCATCGGATACAAGAGGAAAAGCTTTTGAAAAAATCACGTCCGAATCAACGCATGCAAGGCGGCTTCGGTTTGCTCGAAGCCTTGGCCGGCCTGTTGGTATTCGTCATTCTCGCCGGAGTGGGCACCAAGGCCTTTAAAAACGTGGTGGCCAATCACAGGGAATCCCGTGAGATGAAAGCCTTGACCGATGCAGTCGCGACTACGGCGGAAAAATTAAGCACCCTGACCGTGGCCACCTTGACCGCCGCCGGACCGGGCTATACGCAATGGAGCGCACCGGCCGCCGTGGGGATGGGCGAATTCCTGTATCGGTATCGAATCGTTCCAGGCCCCATGGTAGCGGGGGCCGTGGATACCAGCGTGGTGGGATTGGAAGTCCAGGCCGGAGTTCTGACGAACAACGTGTTCATCGCCGGACGCGTTTTCGCCACCTTGATTGCGCCGCACCTCTCATCGAAAAACGCCGCCGGAAAGGTAACGACCCTGGCGGAACGGCAGGCCGAAGCTGCGTTTTACGCGTCGCTCAAGCAGCAACTTTCGGATTTGAATAAAAGCGTCGTTACGGAAAACCAAACCCGGCTGAATTCCTATTCCTGTTATGACCAGGGCCAATGCTGCGGATTCATGAAACAGTTTTTCGCCAATCAAAATCTAAACCCAACCGACGGGCTCAATGAAAAGTGCTATTACCGCTGCGCCTTGAGCGGCAATGTCAGCGTAAAAACCTGGAACAGCGCTTGTGGAACGGACTTTTGCAGGATAGCGCCCTGGCAGACCAAGGCGGATTGCTGCGCCGCCATCACCACGGGCGAATGCCAGCCGGGCAGCGTGTGCGCGAACGTGTGCATCGATTGCGTGGGCGAGAACGGCAGCACCTGTGGTCCGCCCATTTGCGACGGAGGCTGGTGGAACGATTTTTTCGATTGCAAGAACATGAGCTTTTGCGACGGCACGCCTTTACCGGATGGCATCATCCCCAATTGGGGCAATGTGCGGGCGCTGTGCGGCACCTCGACTTGCGCGGCCATTCCCTCGGAATGCACGGCCTGGAAAGCGCAAACCTGTTGTAAGGAATATTGGGGACACCTGGCGTTGGGCCAGCCTATCGATCCCAAAGCGGAAATTTGCGCCCAGATTTCCACCCAAGCGGAATGTTGCGATCTCCAAACCGACGTCGGAAACTGGAATCTCTATTGCTCAAACACCGGCGTCGCCGAAGCCATTCAAAACAAGGCGAACGGACAATGGTATTGTGGCCTGAACAATGCGTCGTTCGATAATTCCTGCGCTTATACCAAGGGCTGTGCCTCAACCTACCGGCCCTCCGGCGCTCCGACGGGAAACAGTTGTTCCAATTGGAAAGGCCCATCTTTGACGGATCCCTATGTCGATCCGAATACTGGCTTGCATCCTCCACCGCCCTCCGGACCGCCCCCTGGTTGGCCTTCCGGATTCACACCAGGTGGAACGGGTGGCGGAGGGAGCACTATCCAGACGGGCTCGTTTGGACCTTCGCGTATTCCGAGCATCCGCAACGGTGGCTTATTCGGAAGCTGGGGTGGCCGGGAATAAATACGGCGGATATGAAAGGGTGGGTCGAGTTTCCAGATGTCGATGCGGAGAGGATTTATTGGCGGGCTGGTCTCAATTGGAGTTGATCCTGCCACCTGGCAGTTGAACTTTTATTGCGGAGGCAAGTACGACGAATCCGTGGTTTTCCAAACATCATTTAAAACCTGCTTCTGTCCCAAGCCTCCGATGACCCATAGCCGGTTTTTGAAATTCAAAGCGGTATGTCCTCCGCGTCCCGGAAACTCAGCGACCGGCTGGACGATTTTCCAAGTCTTGGCATCCGTTGAGCTCCAAACCGCATTCAAGTAATCGTAGAAGCCAACGCCTATTCCCCCGATGGCGTATAAGGTGTCTTGGGTGGCGGTAATGGATTGTAAACCTTTCATATCACCCCAGGGCAGGCTGTCCGTCTGCTTGTCCCAGGTTTTCCCATCCACTGATCGCCAAACGTCATGATAGGAACCGCCGCCCGTGGAAATATTCTGCCCATCAATTACCCACATGGCATTTTTCCAAGAGATGGCATTTAATTGGATCCGTTCCGTAAATGCCGCTGAAGCGGTAACAAGTTCCCAGGTCTTTCCGTCTCCCGAAGACCAGACATCATGTTTTGGAAAGGTGGCATTGGCCCATCCACCGATCACCCATATTTTATTTTGAAATACTAGGGACGCATGTGTGCATCTGGGTTCAAAGGGGGCGGAGTCAGTCACTTGATTCCATTTTTTTCCATCGTCACTATTCCACACGTCGTTTGCGAAATGGCCACCTGCTTTTAAAGCCCCACCAATTACCCACATTTTATTATTGAATACCACCCCTGAATGCCAGAACCTTGGCGAAAAGTCCGCGGAATCGGTAATGCGGTCCCAGGTTTTTCCGTCCACGCTGGACCAAACATCGTTCATTTCGACATCATAACTATTGCCGCCGATTACCCACATCCGCTCTTTGAAAACCAGTGAGACATGGGCCCATCGATAGCTGAACGCACCACCCTTCAGCGTTTGTTGCCAAACCGGCTTCGGCATTTCCCCCTCGGTCGTCGAGGCGCAAGACCAGAGTCCTGGAATCATAAGTGAGATGAGTAACATTAAGGCAAGGCTGCGCAATGAACGGGGAATTAATTGTGACCAACAGAAAGTCATGTGAGTGAGTGCGCCAGAAGCCGATCAAGATTACGGACGTTCACCGTATAAAGATGCATTTATTGCGGAGGCAAGTACGACGAATCCGTGGTTTTCCAAACGTCATTTAAAACCTGCTTCTGGCCCAAGCCTCCAATGACCCATAGCCGATTTTTGAAGTTCAAAGCGGTATGGCCTCCACGCCCTGGAAACTCCGCGACTGGCTGGACGATTTTCCAAGTCTTGGCATCCG
>JADGQO010000194.1 GCA_017881725.1 Fibrobacteria bacterium | reverse complement strand
GAGCGTGTAGGCGGGGATTTGCGACGGCGACGCGAGCACGCCGGAGTATAGGGATTCGAAGAATTTGGTAGTGTCCTGCGCGTCCCATAAGGTGATGCTCACGGATTCGAATTTGTTCAAGCTGTCGTTCAAAGTCAGCCGCAAGACGCTATCCGCGGGTGGTGTCGAACCCGTATCGCAGGAAGTGCCGAACCATGCGCAGGCCACCGCAAGGCAGGTTGCCAAGCGAGCGGTCCAGCGGACGCGGCGTCGAAGATCCGAACGTGTGATCATGGTTTGTCGTCGAGAGGGATGATGATGGGAGGCGGCTGGGAGGGATGTGATTTGTTGAGGAGGAACAGCCCCAGCGCGCCGACGGAAACGCCGGTCACGCCCGCAGCGCCGGCCCAGAACATCCATTGCTTGGATGCGCGGCTTTGTTGCGCGGCGGAAAATTCGCTTGGGCTGGCGGCCGGAAGTTTTTGGAAGTTGGGCGGCGTCGCGTCGATTTCATAAAACTGCCCTTGCAGTTCCCGGCCGCGCGCCTCAAAGGCCTTGGGATCGAACTCCCTGCCTTTGCGGCCCGACAGTCCCAGGCGGCGATTCAATTGCGACTTGCGCGGAGCGCTGTCGTCGGCGCCGGAGGCCCGCGATCCGGTTCCGGTAAGGCCGGTAAAGCCGGTGGAATCGGAAACCGGCGTTTTGGAGCCGGCGCCTAAGCCTAGATTTTGGCTTTGGACGCAGAGGGCGCATACCAGAATCATGGCCTCACACCGGATTAAAACGGACTGGCTTTGAAACAACTTCATATTCCGGATTCGCAGGGCAAATCAGCGCTCCCCCCTAGTCCATAAGATAATGCTACCATAGATTTTATAACCTTGGGAAATTAATGTTCCTAGGTCAAAAAGAACCGAATTTGGTTTGCAATCCGGGTTGGAAGGTCCAGCGTGAAACCTTCCCTGGGCCTTTTTGTCGGCCCATCCGTTTTGTCTGCCCATACGGATTCTTTTCCACCCTTGCGGATACTCGGGAGGGTAGCAGTCCGGTTCCCTTTCAAAAATTCAGCGGAAAATGGCCACCGGTGGCGGCCCCTTCCCGAATCGACCGCCCTGCGCCGGTAAGCGACGGCCTTGGGCGTCATGCCCCGGTTTTTCGGCTACGCCTTCGCCGGAATACCGTGCCCTGGCGGCAAGGCCGGATACGGCCGACACCGTGACGGCCGTGACGCTGCAGACCGTGGCACCGCCGTTATCCAGGCATAGGGTAACGGTCAAGTTACCGTCCCCCCCGGCCTTGGCGAGGCGCAGGCCGCCATCCACCCAGATGGAATCGGCGGCCACGCCGGATAGGGTCCAAGACCAATGCAGGACCGAGTCGGGGCTGGCCTTAACGGCGGCAAGATTGGTAATGGTAGGCCGCAGGGTCAAGGTGTCATTGCCGCTCCAGGTCGTGGCCGCCGGCAAGGTGAAAGCGGGATTTGGAATGACGTGCTTGACGCTTACCTTAACGGAGCGCGTGGGCGAGGAGTCCGGATAGGTCGCCGTGAACCGGTAAACCAAGGTCGTGTCGGTCGCGTAGCGCGGCAGCGCGATGGACAAATCACGCGTTTCCGGATCCAGGATGACGGGCGCGGGACCGAAAACCGCTTCCCAGATGACTGCGGAGGCGCAATCGGCCACGCTCTTCAAAACCAAGCGGGTGTGTTCGGATACGGAAGTGTCGGACGGCGGGGAGAATTTCGCCAAGCAGGAAATGAGCAACTTCACTTTCACCACGGTCGATCCGGATTTTTGGTTTTCGTAACTCAATTTGATCCAATTATCGGATCGCGCCACGCGGCTGATTTCCGGTTCGTCGAGTTTGCCCTGGTAAAATTCGTCGGCGGCCCAGTTCGATCGGCCCAGATAACATTGGTTACGGGTCGCCCCGGATATGCCTACCGCGAGATTGCCGGACCCGATCACGGCGCCGTTGCGGTAGATTTTAACCGCCAGGCCGTTGACCGTGACGGCCAGATGTTGCCATTGGTTGAGTGTATAGCCGTTGGCCGCATGGACCACTGTGCCCATCGCGCTGCCGTTGTAGTTATCCAAGCCGGCGGAGTCCGTGGTCCCGACGCGGGCGAA
Organism: Fibrobacteria bacterium; assembly: GCA_017881725.1. Lineage (GTDB taxonomy): Bacteria > Fibrobacterota > Fibrobacteria > UBA11236 > UBA11236 > Chersky-265. The sequence goes on along the minus strand of JADGQO010000194.1, from coordinate 19,210 downwards.
AAGAATATTGTCGGATGCCTGGCCATTGCCCAAGTCCAGGATATGCGACCAGTTCTTGACGGCGGTGGGGTAGGCCCACACCGAGAAGGTGAATCCGTTCGTCAGGTTATTGTAGCCCGCTCCCACGTTGAGGTATTTCCCGGTGGCGGCGCCGTCCAAGCTGTCGGCCAGTCCAATCATTCCGGGCGTGCTTTCGTTGCCGGTATATTGGGCCGGGGTCGCGACGATTCCGCCCGGCGCCGAATTGAGCCGCGTGCCCGTAGTGGGATTGCTCAGATGCCAGGCCGCCACGTAATTGCTCGCGAAAACGTTCGGGCCGCTGGAGGAGTCCGCCGCCGTGGCGTTGCCCCAATACATGCGGAAAGCCTGTCCCGCCAAGTTGCCGCGCACCGTATCGGCCAACACCCACACTTCCGCCTGACCCTTGGCGGAGTCCCAGCGATCGATCTGATAGGGAATGATGCTGCCGTCGGTTTTGGTGAAGCGCAGATCCTCGCCGCGTCCGCGGGCTTGGGAAAAGTTGAAATTCGATCCGTTCAGCCGGAGTAAAAGCGGGAAGCTGTCCACCTCGTTCGCGACGTTGGCGCCGGTCGGGGACGTGTCGAATTGGATGTCGGCGGAATGGGTCCAAGTGCCGTAATCGCCGATGGCGGCGACGCCCCAGGAAAAGGTACCCACTACCATCAGGCTCATGCCCCCAAAGCCCATGCTCCCACCCCGTTTGGTTCAGCCCCCTCAACCCTGAAGGCCGGTGCTTTGCGCTATTCTATATCATACACTCATCGCATCGGTTTTTATTATGGGATTTTGAGCAAGCGGGGATGATTTTCGGCCGGTTATTTCCCGGCCTTGCGATCCTTGCTGTTTTCGATCATGGCGTAGGCGGAATGGTTGTGGATGGATTCGAAGTTCTCGGATTCGACGATATAATGCGAAATGCGTTTGTCGTGGTTGAGAAGATTGGCCGCGTCGCGCACCATGTCTTCGACGAACTTGGGATTGTCGTAGGCCCGCTCCGTCACGAATTTCTCGTCGGGCCTTTTCAACAGGCCGTACAGTTGGCACGAGGCCACGGATTCGATCATGTCGATGACGTCTTCAATCCACAGGAAATGCGGGCCGGGAGCGATGCGGGCCTGTACGGTCACGTGCGATCGCTGGTTGTGCGCGCCGTAAGCGGAAATCTTCTTTGAACACGGGCACAAGCTCGTCACCGGCACGACGACCTTGAGCGTCATCTGGGTTTTCCCCTTCTCGATGCTGCCGATGAAGGTCACGTCGTAATCCATCAGGCTTTTCACGCCCGACACCGGCGCGGTCTTGTTCACGAAATACGGGAAGCTCATTTTGATTTCGCCGCATTCCGCCGTCAGCTTTTCGGCCATTTCCGGGAGCATTTCGCGGAAGGAATCGACGGTGATTTCCGAATCGCGGTTGTTCAGGATTTCGACGAAGCGCGACATGTGCGTGCCTTTGAAATTGTGGGGCAGAAACACGTACATGTTGAAGTTCGCGATGGTATGCTGTTCGCCTCCGGTGCGATCCTTGACGCGCACGGGATGGCGTATCCCTTTGATGCCCACCTTATTGATGTCGATGCGGCGCGTGTCTTCCAGGTTTTGGACGTCGGCGATGACGGGGACGGTGACTTTGGCGGTTTTGGTTTTGGAAGGCTTGACCATGGGGGGGGACTCCGGCCCGCTTGCGCGCGCGCATGTTGCGGGCCCGCGGAGCGATGCGATGTTTTTAAGGTAACAAATAAATACTTTCGATTCCGCCGCCTTGATGATGGCGTCCGCGTTGGCCGGGAGCGGTATCGACGGCATCGGGCGGCATCGGGCCTTATCGGGCCGCAACGGGCGGGCCTGCGGGGCCTTGTGCGGCCCCATCGCTTTGGTTCTATATTGAAGGTTTTTACGATGCCTTTTTGCGATGCGTTTAAAGGCTCCTTCGGGTGAAACGGCGATATCATGAATTCTTCCGTAATTTGGTTCGGTTTCCTTCCGGTAATCGGCTTTCTTTTGTTGGACTCCTTTTCGGCCAAGCGCGTGGCCCTGCTCGGCGCGCTCGCCATGGGAATCGGCGAGGCGGCGTATTCCATGATCTTCATCGGCGCCTTCGACTATATCAGTTTCCTTTCGCTCGCCATCATGGCCGCTTGCATCGGAGCCGCGCTGCGCTCCCGGGACGATTACTTCTTTAAAATCCACGGCGCCATCGTCAATTTCATGCTGGCGGCCGTCATGCTCGTGGCCTGGTACGGCTTCCATCGCGCTTTGCTGCTGGACATGGCCATCAAGTACATCGGATTGGAAAAGCTGGCGTCCCTGAATCCGGCGTTGGATAAGGACATCGTCGCGGAATCGTTGCGGCTCATGAGTTTCCATTTGCCCTGGTGGCTGGTGTTGCACTCCCTGCTCACCGTCTACGCCGCTTCCAACTGGAGCAAGTGGGCGTGGGCCTTCGTGCGCGTGCCCGGATACATCATCACTTTGTTTCTCGCCTCGGCCTTCGCGCAAGCGGCCGTCATGCAATCGCTGAAATAATTCCGACCGAATTATTTTCCACCGGAACCATTTCCGGCCGGAAATTATTTCCGGCCGTCGCCGCGGCCGCCGCCGCCGCCGCTTGCGTTACCTCTTGGTGTTACAGTAACCGGCGTGTTTCCTCAAGCGCTAAGGGAAACCCTTACGAGAAAATAATCGTAATTTCCCCTGGTAATTCTTGATTCGCGCGGCATCTGGATTATATTGGTCGCATGGACAGTAAGGCCGCAAGCAAGGGCCGCGTCTTAGTCATGGATGACGAGCCGCTGGTTTTGACCGTAGTCGGGAAAATGTTGGAATACTTGGGATACGAGGTTTGCCTAGCCAGGGACGGCCAATCCGCGCTGAAGTTGTTCCGGGAGCGGACGGCGGTTGGGACCCAGCCCCAGGTGGCCATCCTCGATTGGATCATGCCGGGGGGAATCGGCGGCAAGGAAGTGAACCGTGAATTGCGCCGCCTCGATCCGAACGTGAAGGTCATCCTCTCCAGCGGCTTTGGGGATCCCGGGCTATCGGAACAATCCGAATTCACGGCGTCCATCGCCAAACCTTATGAAATGCAAACTTTACGCCAACTGATGGAAAAGCTGCTTCCGGGCCGGTGAAGTTTATTCCGACGCGGCGTGCTTGAGCGTCAGATCCACCATCAGCAAATCCTCCGCGACCCCGTCTTTATCCGGTTGCAGGACGGCCCGCAGGGTAGTGGCTTTTTCCAACACTTTCAGTTTGAAGTTCATGTCCTTGTCGGTGCGGTTTTCCAGTTTCACCATGAGCTTGTTGATCCCCAGGTCCTGCACTTGGAGCACGCGGTTGCCGTTATAGCTCGCCACCGCCTGGTTGCCCGCGTCATAATCGATTTTCAGGATCCCCGCCAGGGATGCCAATTGCATAGAGTCCAACCGGTGCAATTTTTCGCACGTCATGGCATTGGCGCGGAAATAAATGTCATTGCCGAATTTTCGGAAGATCAACACTTGGCCCTTATAGCGCGGCGACTTTTGCAATTGCGCGTCGATGTCCCGGCAGGACTTCTGCGTGATGTCCATCTGGCCCCCGTGTTTTCCGCCCTGCAGGTTGCTGAACAAGTAAAAGGCGAGCGCGCCCGACAAGGCGACGATGAAAAGTCCGATGATGGCCAATGGCGGCAGCGCCGGTTTCTCTTGCAACTTCACGAGTTTGGCCAGTTGCTCTTCCTTGTACTGTTTTTCGGCCAGCTCGTTGCGCAAACTGCTCAGGTTGATTTTTGCCGTCGACAATTCCTGGCGCGTGGCCACCAGCACCCGCTTGGCTTTCCGCACTTCCATTTCCAGGCGCAGCTTGTCGTAGATGGCGTCCAACGAGGCCAGCGAGTTTTCGATCTGGCGGATGTACATGGACGGGCCGTCGTACGAGCACACGATGGATCGGAAAGTCATGAACAGCCCGAGCAATTTCTGTAGGTTCCGATCGCCGTCGGGCGCCATGCCGCGGGTGAGGCGCATTTCGGCGAGCGTGGCGGCGTCCATCCATTCCTCGATGGAGTGGTTGGGGCGGGATGGGGGCTTGCTCGGGGACTCGTACGCGATGATGAAGCGGCACAGGGCGGCTTTCAAATCGTTCAGTTTGATTTTGGCGCGATGGAGATCCAAAAGGCTGGATTGGGCCTTGGCTTTCAAATCCTCGAAAGCCGCGTCCAAGGTGCCGTCCGGTCCCCGGGAAGCGCTTTGCTCCAAACGGTTTTGGAAGGCGCTGATTTCCTCCAACACGTTATATGCGTCGCCCAGTGAGGACTCGAGGTAACTGTTGACGCTGCTGAAATTGTTGGCCTTTTCCTTGCCCAGATAATGGAGCAGGGACAATACGAAATTGCCCGCCTGCAACCGGGGTTCCAGGAAAAACCGGATGACCTCCGGTGTCGGCTGGATGACTTCAACCAGCTTCATGTGACTATGGCCTTGGGCAAGCGAATCCCCTTTAGAGCTTGTCCAATATAATAGGTCCGATTCGCCGCCGGCGCGACCGAAAACCGGGACCGGGTTTCCCGGTCCCGCGGGAACAGGTAATCCCGGTCCTGCGGGAACGGGATTACCCGCCCCCGGCGGAATTTGGTAAACCCATCCTGCGGGATTGGCAAAACCCAATCCGGTTCAAAAAGCCGGATTGGGTTTTGCCAATCCGCCTTGACGCCTTAGAGGTACCCTTTAGAAACGGTAAGTGACGCCGGGGATATGGAAGCGGAGGTACATCTCTCGATCGCGGAATTGCGGTTCCGGGAAAGGCATGGGATTGAAGGCTAAACCGTCGGACCAGGTTTTTTCCTTCGCGGCGCTCCGATCCTCCATTCCTTCGGTCAGGAAATTGGTGGCCCAATAACCCAGCCAGGTGCCCGCCACGAGCAAGCTGACAACCGTCGTCTTCTGGGAGTACGCGCTGGAATTGTCGGGATAGAAAAGGTAGGCGAAGCCGCTGCCCAGAAGGGTGCCGGCCGCGCCTCCCAGGGTATTGTACAACCCCCGCTCCTGACTGTCATAACTGTCACGATAGTAGAACAATCCTTCCATGAACCCCACGGTCCCGCCCAAGAGTAATCCGCCAATCCAGGGCCGCACGGCGTTGGCATCCGCCAGCGCGGCGACTTCCAACCCCAGGCCCGCGCCCAATATCGTGTGATCCATGATGCCCGTGTTCACGCCGTCGGGAATGTTTTGACCCGTGCGATAATGATCCGCCAGGAAATGGCCCGCCGTAGCCAGGACCACGCTTTGTCCCAGGCCCAGACGGGCGACCGCCTCGATATGCGCGTCCAGGTTGTTGAAATACAGGAAAGGCGAGAACATGCCCATGATGCCGAAGCCGAGCGCGAATTTTTCCTGGGTGTCGATGCGGCCGGGCAGATCGAGGTATTGATCGCCCAGCAGGTATCCGCCCCAGATGCCGAGCGGATAGGCGACCAGGGACGCGAAGCTCGCGACTCGGTACGGGTCGTCCGCATGGTCCATCAGCGAAAACGGCACGGCGTAGGAGGCGTAGAGCGACGCGTAGGAAAGGTAGGTGGTGCCTTTGTAGTGCGAGTCCGCGAAGGGTCGGTCCTTGGCGAACCAGAAATGGGCTCCGAAAGCGAAGGGCGCGACGATCATGGGCGTGGCGATTTGCACGCGCGCGGACTGGACGTCGAGGGCGATGGGGATGGAAACGCCGTAGACGTAGGTGCTCAGCACCGTCTGGTTGGCGATATACCACATGCGGTTCTTCCGCTCCGCGCTGACGCTGCGTCCATGCGACGGCTTAGGTCCCGCTATCGCGGCCCCCTCCGCCTTAGCGGAGGGCGCTTCCGGTTTGCTTCCGGATTTCTGTTTCTCGCGGCCGGTGTCGGCTTTGCCTTCCGTGCTGTCCGCGCCCGCGGCTTTGTCCGCGGCGGGCAGGCGCGCGGCTTTGTCCGCACCCGCGGCCTTGTCCGCCGGTTCGGCCGCGGGAACCAGGGGAATGGTTTTCAGCCCCAGATCATTGGCTTCCGCGAGCAGCTTGGCCATGGGCTTGGCGCCGACGTCCTCGCGCAGGTTACGGGTTTCGCCCGAACCCGGATCGACCACGGTGATTTGCAGCGAGGTTTCCGATTTCTGTTCCAAGGCCGTGACCGAATCCACCATGGCGAGATCGAAAAACAGGGAAAGGCGATCCTTGAGGGCGTTGGCTTGGGCCGCTTCCGCGCCCGGGAAAGCGGCCAACACGGCCAGTAACATGCCGGTAACGGTAACGCGCGCCATGCCCTAGAGTTCTACCAGCTCGACGTCGAAAATCAAGGTCGCGTTCTGGGGGATGACGGGCGGACGGCCTTCCGGACCGTAGGCGAGGTTGGGCGGAATGATCAAAGTGCGTTTCTCTCCCTTATTCATGTCGAGCAGGGCCTCGTCCCAACCGGGAATGACCATGCCGGTTCCCACCTTGAATTCGATGGGTTGGCCGCGATCATAGGAGTTGTCGAAGGGCGTGCCGTCCACCAGGCGGCCGGCATAGTGGGCCTTGATGGTCGCGCCGGAAACGGGCTTGGGCCCCGAGCCTTTGCGCGTGACGATGTACTTGAGTCCCGAGGGCGTGGTCACGGCTTTTTTCGTGAGCGCCTCCAGCGCCGCTTCGGCCTTTTGCTTTTTTTCCGCTGCGGCGTCGCCGGCATGCTTCACCAGGTATTGGAAGCGCTCCTCATCGGCCTTGAACTTCTTGGCCTTGGCCCCCACGCGCAGAATGCGCACGCTGTCCATCTTGTCGCCCATGGCAATGGCGTTGACCACTTCCTGGCCTTCCACCACGTGACCAAAAAGCGTGTGATGCCCATCCAAATGCGGCGTGGGCACATGGGTGATGAAAAACTGGCTGCCGTTGGTGCCGGGTCCGGCGTTGGCCATGGACAACATGCCCGGCTTGTCATGCTTCAGCGAGGGATCGAATTCGTCGCCGAATTGGTAGCCCGGTCCGCCCGTGCCGTTGCCCAGCGGGTCGCCGCCCTGGATCATGAAATTCGCGATGACGCGATGGAAGATGAGGCCGTCATAAAAGGGTTGACCGGCGGGTTTGCTGGATTTCTTGGTCCCTTCCACCAGGCCCACGAAATTCGTAACCGTCAGCGGAGTTTTCTCGTCCTCCAACTGGGTCAGGATTTTGCCTTTAGCCGTATAAAACGCGGCGTATATACCGGGTTTCAAACTGGACTTGGCGAGCGCTTTGGTGGAATCCGTTCCAGCCGCGCGGGCTGGCAAGGCCATGGAGGAAGCGCCAGCTACCATCAGTGCGGTGGCTACAAGTGAACGGGAAGAATTGAGGCGGACTTTGGACTGGGCCAAGGGAATCTCCTTTGGAAGCCGGTGGTTGGGCATTACCGGTCGGTGCAGAAATTAGCAAATGGATTCGGATTCCAAATAGGCATTGCGCCCGGAGTTACCCCTGGCCGCCGGGAAATCCCCTTTGCGATTGGGAGAGGATGTTTGATACACTATATTCTTTAACGGAAGGTTATCCTGCTTTACCGAAAGGGTTTCCCGACCGGTTGGCAAGTTGCCTTTGAGCCCCGCCGAATCCAGCGATTCGACCGCAGCGGGTATCGATGCGCGCGCTGTGGGAAAGGGTTGTCCGATGAAGGTTGAAGAATTCGAAGCGAAGCTGAGAATGATAAGCGACGCGCGTTTGACCCAAATGTTCGGTTTGACCCGCAGTGAGGGCCCCGAAATCGCCCTCACCTTGATCTTGTCGGAAGCTCGCCGCCGAGGCATGGATCTGGATCCATCGCAATCGGAAACCTTTGCGTCTTCCGCAACGACAGCCCGGGCTGCGGAGGCCGAGGCCCAACGTGCTTCGTGGACTTCCCATGCTCCGGACACCTTGGACGACGAGGGCGATCCTGATGTCGGGGCCGAGAAATCCGACCTTTCCACACGGAGGGAGGATGGGACCGTGGCATCGGAAAGCTTTTCGGACCCTGCATTCGCATCGGCCGCTCCGACCGCTGATCAACAGGGTTCCGGAATGGAAGGCGCCGCGCGCGGGTCCAAATGGTTGGATGAAGAAACCCAGGCTGCGGGCCTGCCGAAGATCTTCAGAGTGATATTGTATCTCCTGGCCTTGGCCGGCCTGGTCGCCGCGGGCTATAAGTTTTTACACCGCGGCTGAACTTCCACCCGCGTTCGCGGCTCCGTAGCATGCCGGACTCCTCCTTGCCACTCGTCGCACCGAAACGCCTCCCTTTTCCTCGGTGGTTTCGCCCCCGGGTGTGTCGCCTCCATTTCCCCCGAGGGTGTCCTCTCCGATTCTATGTCTGGCCAGCCTTGCTTTTACTTTTAGCCGGGGCCCCCAACTGGCCGACCTATGCGTCCCCTTCCACGTCCGCGCCCGCGCCCGCGCCCGCGACGGTTCCGGCCCCGGCCGCATCGACCTCAGCGAAGGCGTCATCGACTTCCGCGTTGACCCCATTGAAGGCGCACTCGGCCCCGGCCGCATCGACTCCGCCGCGCGTTACCCCGCCCGGCTCTTCTGCCGTTGGTCTCGGGGCCATCGCCCAAGGGGCTAGCGGTCTTCGTGAACCTTTTTGGCAGGCGCTGTGGCCGCAAGGCGCTCCGGGAGCCAAGGGCTCCGCGCCCTCCGACCAGCCGGCCTTGCTCGTCTTCCCCCTGGGTAACTTGCCGGTTACCTCGCCATCCGTCGCGGATTCCGTCTCGGAAGTTCACACCCCGGTTGCGAAGCTTCACCGCCCGGGACGCCCGGGATTTTTGATTTGCCCCGGCGGCGCTTACGGCATGCTCGCCTGGGAGAAAGAAGGCGTTCAAGTGGCGCGCTGGCTCAATGACCGGGGTGTTTTCGCGGCCGTGCTCCGGTACCGCCTGGGCCCGGTGTACCGGCATCCCGCGCCTTACCTGGACGGGCAACGCGGGATGCGTTGGCTGCGCGCCCATGCGCATGAATATGGGCTTGATCCCCATCGCATCGGCATGGTGGGATTTTCCGCCGGCGGCCATTTGACCGCCACGGTGGCGACGCATGCGGACTCGGGTTTGTCCGCGCCGCTCGATTTCGTGGATCGCCAATCCTGCCGACCCGATCTCCAAGTCCTCATTTACCCGGTCATTTCCATGGACCCGTCCTTGACCCATGCTGCTTCGCGCATCAACCTGCTGGGCCGCAATCCCGCTCCGGAAGCGCTCGCCTTCCTGTCCGCGGAAAAAAACGCGCAGGCCGGCGACCCTCCCGCTTTTATTATCCATGCCCGCACCGATCCCATCGTATCCTTTGCCAACAGCGAAGCGTATTATAATGCTTTGGCCCACGCGCGAGTTCCCGTGGAATTCCATGCCTACGCTCAAGGCGGCCATGCCTTCGGCTTAGGTTTAGGTTTAAGCCCGAAGCCTCGAATCCAAAATCTCGAAACGCATTCGCCGCTCGCGGCAACGGGAAATTCGGCTTCGCTCCGATCGTCTGCGCCGCCGATGGCCGCATCCCATTCGACCGCGTCGCAAATGGCGGATTCCCGAACGGCACAGGCCCCAGCCGCAGATTCCGACAGCCGCATGATCGAACATGCCGAAGCTCCCGATCAATGGCCACAGGCTTTCCAGGCCTGGTTGGCATCGCGCGGATGGATGTCACCCGGTTCCTGACGAGGGTCGAGGAAACGCGTTTAGTATCTTATCGCCATGACCGGCCCCTTCGCAAAATCCGCCTACGCCGATGAACTGGAGTTCATGTACGGCGCCGTCCGGACCGCCGGAAAAATCCTGCTGGCGGGCCGCGCGGCGGGCACGGAAGTGACTTACAAATCCGACAATTCCATCGTCACCCATGTCGATCATGAATGCGCCGCGTTCTTGGATTCGGAAATCGAAACCCGGTATCCCCGTGATGGGATCTTAAACGAGGAAACCCATCATCTCGGCAAGGATTCCCTGCGGCGTCCCGACACGCATCGCTGCTGGGTGCTCGATCCCCTGGATTCCACTTCCAGTTTCGTGCGCGGCGGCCAGCATTACGGCGTCATCATGGGCCTGACCGTGGACGGCGTTCCCGTCTTGGGCATGACCTATAAGCCGGAGTTGGGCGAGATTTATTTTGCCGCTAAGGGGGAAGGGGCTTTCCGCGCTTTCGCCGGTCCCGAACCGGAAATGCTGCAAGTGTTGCCCGTGAAGGTTTCCGCGCTCACCAAACTGCATCTCATCCTGTCCTATGGCCGGCAAACGCCCGCGCTGGCGGATTTATTGAAGCGCCTGGGCAACCCGTCCTTCCATCGCATGAACGGTTCCTTGAAAATGAACGAGGTGGCGCGCGGTGAATACTGCGCCTTCGTTTCGCCGCCGGAAAATCCGATGTGCCTGTGGGATTTGGCCGCCACCCAGGTGATCCTGGAAGAAGCCGGAGGCCGCGTGACCGACCTATCCGGCCGCCCGCTCGATTATCGCCATGCCGATCCCGTCCTCAGGAACGGTCTCATCGCCTCCAACGGCGCGTCCCACTCCATCATCCTGGAACGATTGGCCCGCAGCAAAGCGTAGCCCGTAGCCCGCACCCGCGCCACGTAACCTGCCGGTTACTCCGGCCTACATCTCCAGCTGCAACGCCACCTTGTGGAAACTCAGTTTTTGCTGGCCCGGATAGGTGCCGGTTTCCTCCGCGATGTACACGTAGCTGAGATAGACGATGTAACCCACGCGGACGCCGAAGGTCGGGTAGCCGTCGTTCAGGCCCAGGGCGATATAGGACACGGGCCGCCGGCCCATATAGCCTTCCAGCGCGACGCCGGTTTTCAATTGTTTCCACCAGGGCGTGCCGGGAATCAGGAATTTCTGGTAGTCGAGATTCACCGTCAGCTTGTTTCCGATTTCGTCCACCAGATGCAGGGGACGATGATACGATAGGCCGATATTGACGTCCGGACGCACCAGCTCGGATCCCAGGATGGTGGGGAAATCGATCAGCGAAATGCCCGCGGTCCAATTGGAGTCCACGTCCTTTTGCGCGCCCAGGTTCGCGCCCACGCCCTGCTGGGTCTTGGCGAGGTCGCTGGCCACGCCTAGTTTGGTAATTTGCGACCAGATGCCGGTATTGGGCTTGGTCCAGGCATCCTTCACCACGTAGAACGGCTCGTCCGTGGTGCCCACCAGCTGATCTTCGAAGGTGAGGCGGTAGATGTATTTCAGGGACACGCCGAAATGGAATCCGTCGGGGCCCTCGAAGCCCTTGCCCGCCGTGAGGACCAGATCCGAAAGCGCGCCAACGCCGACCACGGGTGTCACCACTGCCTTGCCGATGGTGAGATCATAGCGCGTGTCGGACAGGGCCGCGAAGGCCACGCCCTGATAGCTGCCGTAGAGCGCCAGGGTCTGCGAGAAGGGCGCCCATTTATTGTCCACGGGGCCAATCCTACTCGACAACGAATCCATGTTGTTCAGGTATTGATTATTTTCCGCCGCCCAGGCCGCATAATCCAACAGCACGGAGTTGACGCCCACGTCGGCCGAGAGGCCCATGCTGCCGCCGTTTTCGCCCGCCAAGGCCGCGGGATTCAGGAACAGGGACATCGGGCCCGATGACGAAGCGACGCCCGTGCGGCCCATGGCCTGCGATTGCAAGCCGCGGAAATCGCCGCCCACGGCGGCTTGGGCAAACGAGGCCGCGGATGCAGCGATCAATCCGACGACAGCGACAATGGAAAAAAAACCAGCATCCATCCTACGCGCACTCATTTCAGGTCCTCGTCGATCCAGCCGTCGCCGTCATTGTCCACTCCGTCCAGGATTTCCTCATCGACTCCAAAGATGCCTGATGTCCACTCCGAATGGGGCGGACGGCCGTGGATCCAGATATGCTTGTATTCGCAAGCTAGGCGCACCAGCTTGTCTTGCGAATCCTTGATGCCGACCTTGGCCTTATAGGCGGAATCCAGCTTATCGAAATCCTCCAGGCAATTCTTGTTGGGGCCTTCACCCAGGAAGGCGGAGTAGAACGCCTTGAGCGAATCGGCGCCGCCATTCTCGGGACGGGCCATCCAGACGCGGTGCTGTAGCGCGCCTATGCAGAATTGGCGTTGCAGCGGCGGCTCCAGCATGGCGATCGTGGTGTCGATGTCGGGGCATTTGTTCATATGGCCGGCCACATCGTGCCAGACTTCCGGGGCCGGATCGGTGCCGATCATGCTCGTGTCCAGCAAGGCGTCGTCGTCGTCGTCCATGCCTCTGGCATTGCGCGCGTCCTCGTCCTTGATGCCGTCGTAATCATTGTCGCGATCGTCGATCTCTTCCTCGTCGATGCCCGGCGTGCCGCGCTGCCAATCGCTGCGTAAAGGCGGCTTGACCGTGGGCTTCAGGATGGTCGTGTAAGTCGAGCAGGTCACGGTGGAGATCTTGAGCTTCAAAACGTCGTCCACCTTGCCGGAATTGGTGAGCCCGTTGGCCACGTCCTGGCAATGGTTGACCATCAGGGATTTGCGGGAGTTCTTGGACGTGTCCTTGGCGATGGGACGGTTGGTCCATCCGGTATCGGAGAATTTGATGTACAACTCCGGATGCAGATAGCGATGCAAGGGATGGCCGATGTTCCGGGCCTCATTATTGGGAAGGACAGTCACCCCGTAATCCGCGAAGGTGGCCTGGTCGTCGTAATCGAACATGATGCCGCCGTCTTTATTGTAATCATGCCAGACCATGATGGTGCCCTTGCCGTTGGACAAGGGAGTATCGAAATCATTATCGACGCCGTCGTTGTAGCGCATATAGGCGAGGAAGCTGGAGAGGTCCTTCACGTTGCCCACGATTTCGGACAACTGGCTGGAAAGCTTGGTTTCATTATGCTTGTTCATCGCGCCCGTCACGGAATCCAAATTGAAGGTGGACCCGGCGATGGGTTTCTGCATCTTGTCCAGGAAGGAGTTGATGTCGTTGGGATTGGTGGACACCTGGCGCGCGCGCACGTCGCGGCTGTCCAAGTTGTTGATGTCAATGCTCCGCGTCAATTGCTTGAAACTGTTTAAACGATTCAACTCGCTGGTCACGCCGTCGGGGCAAATATCCAGGTAGGCCTTGGTCTGCATGCAGGCATCGTCCAGGTTCTTGCAAATGTTCTTGCCGCACACGGCGGAGATATGGTTGTCGCCGTCCAAGTCGAGCGGTCCGAGCATGGCCTTCACCGCTTCCAAAAGCCCCAGATCCAAGCGGGCCACGCCTTCCGAGATTTTTCCGTCATCGGCCGTATCGCCGTCCGGAGCCAGGGAGTAGCCCCCGTCCAGGGCGATGGCTTGCGTGCGCTTGCGGATGATATGCTCCAAGTTTTCCACCGACTGCGCGATGGGAAAATAAATGCTGTCGATGCCCTCCAGGGTGGTGTTGGAGTCCAAAAAGGGAATCCCTTTTTTCCCCAGTCCGTCCTTATTGCGGCGGATTTCGAACTCCTTGTTCAGCGACTTGTAATCGATCTTATACTCGTTCATCAGCGCCTTGGACTGGTACAGATACGCCTCGGAACCGTGCACGTTGATGGAAATCGCCTGCGTGAAATAAGCGTCCGCGGCCACGTAATCGCCGTTATTGATCGCCTCGTTGCCTTTGAGAATCAACCCCCGATACGTGAGATCGTTTTTCCCGTCCGCCGCCAAGGGCTGGAACAGGTTGCATCCCACCATGATCGAAATGCAGGCCACGCCCACCGCAGCCGCGACGGCTGTCAGGTTCGTCATGGCCGCGAAAAACAAAACCCTTGCGGCGCCTGGCCGTAAATTGCGTCGAGGCATTTTCCCCTCTCTCCTTCCCAACTTTTTTCCTGGAATCCCCGGCGTTACCCCCGGCCGGATCGCCAGAAAAGATACTCTACACTTTCCCCAAAAAGCCCAGGATCTTTGCCGAGATTCGGGACATTATCGAGTCATTTAAAAATGCCGCATGATATAATCGTAGTATGCTGGCCGCCCTCTTTTACCTGTTCATGTTCGGATTCGCCCTGTTTTTATTGGGCTTTTCCATCTTCATGCACTTCGAGAACCGAAAATTCGGCGACAACCAATTCACCATGAAACTCTTACCTCCCCCGCCAGGCCGCGTCACCGCGTCTTATGGTGCGTCATTCGGCGTGGCCAACGGCGTCCCCGTACCAAACGGTGCGTCGAACGGCGGGCTAAAGGTCCTAGCCGATCCAAAGGCGACTATTTTCGGGCCCCAGGCCGTCTATTATTCCCATCCCTCCGGCTCTCCCTGGGACGGGCCAAAACGGCAGGAAAATCCTCCCGCCGCGCTTCCGCAAGCCGCCTAGTCTGCTCGCGAACCCGACTCCACCCCACGCCGGGGCCTCCATAATTTTGCCCCCACGCGATCTTCAGCCGGTTAGGATCCCCGTCAGGCCGGGTAGCGACCCAGCAAAGCATGTTTTGCACTCAAGGCGGGGTTGGCATATAGGGGACCGCTTGCTAACTTTGCCCCGTGCCGTGGTGGTCGTAGCTCAGTTGGTAGAGCAGTGGATTGTGGTTCCACTGGTCGTGGGTTCAAATCCCATCGATCACCCCAATTTTTCCCCGTAAAGCATTTTCCCTCGAAAAGCAGCATTGTCCCGTTGCAGCATAAAAGCGACTTCCCACCTCCATAGACGTCCGGGATTCTGGACCAAACGAAAATTAAAATAGGTTACGCTTGCCGCCCTCTCCATGGTACTGGAGTATTGGAGTATCCTAACGAGGGCTATAACTATAACGCGGATGGGCCGCTACCCAGTCCATGCGGCACGCTACAACACTAGCACCAAAGTCCCCGCCAGTATCAGTCCCGCTCCCAACGACGCCTTGAAGGTCAAGGTTTCGCCCAGGAAAACCACGGAAAGCAATATCGTCAACGCCAGGCTGGCTTTATCCACCGGCGCCACCAAAGAGACCTTGCCCGACTGCAACGCCCGGAAATAAAAAATCCAACTGCATCCGGTAGCCAAACCGGACAAACCCAAAAAAATCAGCGTGTGCCGCGACAGTCCGGACAACGATGCCAGCCCACCGGGAACGCCATTGCCATCTTGGCCGCCATGGCCGACCATGGCTTTTTTGAAAAACACAATGCCCCAAGCCATGACGAGGATGACCACGGTTCGCAACGCGGTCGCCAAATCCGGATCGACCCCCTTCACACCGACTTTTGCCAAAATGGCCGTGAGCGACGCAAACGCCGCCGACAACAACGCGTAGACCCACCAAGCATGCATGTCGAACCCCTTTTCTGAAAAGCCGAAATCAAAATCGAAACATAAATCGAAATCGAAACATAAATCGCGACGGCTCAATTCCGTAGGGCGACGCCGTGGGTTCATGCGATGGGGCGACGCGTAATTTAGACGCTGTGGGGCGACGCGTAAGTCAGATGCTATGGGGCGATGGGCCGACCGGTAAGGATCACGGAGAATTTAATCCAAAAAAAGTGATGGGCGGCGTGGCAACACCGCGGGGCATTCGGAGCCGCGCTCGAGGCTGTCGCCAGGGTTCACTCCTCCGCGTTCGTTCCGGCCATACCCTGTATCGACTTTGCTTCGTGCCGGCAGTCACATGGAGTCAGACCCTCCGGATTTACCATAGGTGTCCATCCACCCCCAATCCCGTGAGGCCGCCATGTCCGATGCTTCGTACCAGTCACCACCTCCCTCTTTCGCCCAAACCCTTCATAAAATCGTTCTTGACTTAGGCTCCATTTTGGCATACATTGTAATACAATGATAGAGTACGCCAAAGATATTCTAAAAGAGGTAAACAAAGGTAAAATCCCGGAGAAAATATTTCTCCAGATTCACCATTGTTTCGAGGCCATCGAATCCGTGGGCGATCTCACTATTTTTGACATTAAGCAAATCAAAGGTGAGTACCAGCGGAAATATTATCGATTGAGGAAAGCCCAATACCGGACCATTTTTTATTTCGAAGGCATGCATATCAAGGTCATTGCGCTGGAACATCGAAGCGAGGTATACAAAAAATGGCAATAGTAACGCTTAGGCTGAACGATGAGGAAGAAAAAGTATTGGACCTTTTGGTCAAATATTTTGATGTGGACAAATCGAAAATCTTGAAGGAAGCCATGTGGGATAAATTTGAGGACTTACGAGATCAGGAACTAATCGAAGGCTTCGAAAAGAAAAGCCGGTCCGGCAAAGCGCAGTTTGCAAGCGCCGATGATCTCATAAAAAAAATAACGAAGAAAAAAAGCACCGCAAAATAAGTGGATCGGGATTCTCCGGGATCGTTCCGGCCCCAATTTATTCCGAGCGAACCCTGAATCGACTTCGCTTTGTGCCAGCCGTCACATGGAGCCGGATCCTCCGGATAAACGGCATTACCATTTTTATTGGTTCTATTCTTCCATTTCCTTCAAAGGAAGTATCTGTTTGAAGTGTCTTATCGTTAAGATGTAAGCCGTTTCATCTTTGATTTTATAAATGATTCGATAATTTCCATATATCAATTCTCGAATGCTCGCGGTATCAACCTCCGGTACCCTGCGCCCGGCACGCGGAAAATCCTTTATGGTGGCCAGTTTTTTTAAAAGCTTGTCGGACCAACGGATTGCGTTGGCTGGACTATCCTTTTCAATATATCCATAAATCTCCTCCAAACGTTTGTACGCAACTCTGGTCCAAAAAACCTTCATTTTTTGGTTCGCTTCGCCAACATTTCTTTGATTTTGTCGTTTGCGAAAACCCTTTTGTTTTTAATATCGTCCTCCGCCTCAGCCAGGTCCGAGAGCAGTTCAATTTTATCGATCAAGGCCTCATATTCACGAACATCAAGTAGAACGGCAGCGCTTTTGCCATGCTGGGTGATGACCAGGGGGCGTTTTGTTTTATTCACCTGATCGATCAAATGGGTCGCATTCGCGCGAAACTCGCTTATGGGCTTCACATCCTTATCCAGCTCAATCCGCTCCATTTAAGCCTCCTATTGTACATAATATCGTACGTTTTATCGTACGTTAAGTCAAATCGGTTGGTTGTCGATTAAGACCAATTTGGTGGCGATACCGCTTTTCATGGGAATTCATGGTTCTTGGTTGCAAAATCCGGTGAAGATGACCAGGCGATCCGGTCCATGCTGACCGAGCTCTGTTCCAATCAAACACGGTATCGACTTTACTTCGTGCCTGCCGTCACATGAAGGTGGACCCTCCGGATTTATCATAGGAGGCCATCCACCCGCAACCCCGTGAGGCCGCTATGTCCGATGCTCCCTACCAGTCACGATCCCACCTTTCGCCCAACCCGCCTGAGAAAAACCCTGTGCGCACTCCGTCCCCCAATCCAGTGCGAACCCCCCACGCCTCGCCTGCATTTAATGCGCCGATCAAGGTTCCACCCCAGGAAACCCCATTGCACACCCCAGAATCTTCATCCAGTCGCACCTCTTCGGAGCCTCCTGTGCGAACCCCTGCAGACTCGCTTGTGCGCACCCCTGCGGGCGTGCCTGTGCGATCCCCGTCGGAGCCGCTTGTGCGCACCCCTACGGGAGCGCTTGTGCGAAATTTTCCTCCACCATTTCGCCAAAATGAAACCCCTGTACGAAACACATCGGATCAGCCTTTGCCGAATCCATCCGCCGGGCCAGTGCGAAATCAACTGGGCTCCCATCCCCCCAACACGGTGGACAAAGCTTCACCTCCAAATCCGCAACGGTTTCCCCATAACTCCGCCGAGGAGCCGATACGAAGCCCCCGGGTCTGGCCCGCGTCAATCTCAACGGCATCCATTCCGCGCGATAACCCGCCGAAACGCTCCTTCAATCCCTCTCCGGGACCTCGCCCGGAGGCATTCGGTCTTTCTGACGCAAGAATTGAGCGCACCCTATATACCGAACAATGGCTGAAACAGTTGGTTCGGGAAGTCAAGCTCCGGAATTATTCTCCATGCACGCAAAGAAACTACTCGCAAGCCGTGGGCGTTTTTCTAGACAGCCACTTTAAAAACCCGAGGTATATCCAGCAGGCGGAAATCGAAACCTTCATTCTGAAATTGCGGAATGATAAACGTCTCGCCCCAACGACGGTCAACTTGTATCGCGACGCCATCCAATTCTTCTACTCGCATGTGTTGAAAATTTCGGATCTATTAAAAGAAATCCCGCGTTTGCGCGAAGACCATAAACTTCCCACCGTGCTTGCGCCCGGCGAAGTGAGCCGACTCCTGGACGGGACCCGTAACCTGAAGCATCGCCTAATGCTTTCCTTCGCCTACGGCGGCGGTTTGCGGCTGTCCGAGCTGGCGCATTTGAAAACAACCGATATCGATTTCGCGCGCGGGATCATCGTCATTCGCCACGGCAAAGGCGCCAAGGATCGCATCGTCCCCTTACCGGAAAGTTTAGATCCGGCCCTGCGGGAATATCTCAAAGCGTATCGCCCGCAAAACTTTCTATTCGAAAGCCAAAAATCCGGCGCGGCCCTTTCTCCGCGCACTTTCCAGATGGTCTTCGAAAACGCCCGCACGAATTCGGGCTTGACGTTTTCAGGCGGCATCCATTCCCTGCGTCACTCCTTCGCGACGCACCTTTTGGAGCAAGGCACGGATTTGCGCTTCATCCAGGAGCTGCTGGGGCACCGGAGCTCGAAAACCACGGAGCGGTACACGCATGTGAGCACGCAGAACGTGTCGAAAATCCGGAGCCCGTTGGATACGATGGAAAGGTCCGGAGGGCGGGAGGCGAAGGGTGAACGGTGAAGGACGGAACAAATAAAAATAGCTTGGAACAAGATCTTTTAAAGCATACCACATTGTGGTATATTCAGGCAGTGGAGTTTAGCTGGAACTTAGGGAAGAACACAAAACTAAAAGAAGAGCGTGGGATTTCGTTCGAGCAAATCGTTAAGGGCATTCTTTCGGGTAATTTCAAGGTCCATAAAAATCCCAGCGCCAATCATCCGGGACAATTTATTTTTGAGGTTCAAATACGGAAAAGGGTTTGGCGTGTCCCATTCAAAAAGACCCGGAAGGCAATTCATCTTTTCACAATTTTTCCCAGAGACGAAAAATGAAACTGAATAAAATGGAAAAGCGGATTCAGGATGACTTCAAATCCGGTAAATACGTGGAGACGCGCCTTACCAGGAAAGAGCGCGATGAAATGCGACAAGCCGCAGCCAAAACCCTAGCCCGCCTTGAAGGGGCGGAGCTTATCCGTAAAGTCCGAAAGGACCTGCATATATCTC
>JADGQO010000193.1 GCA_017881725.1 Fibrobacteria bacterium | reverse complement strand
GGTTCCTAACCGGCTGGTTCCTAACCGGCTGGTTCCGTCCCGGCCGAATCGGAATCCGTTGGTTTTGCGGCCGATGTACCGGCCTTTTTCCTGCCTTTGAATTCCCGGGGCGGAAACTCGAAGGAGATTTTGCCTTCCGTGCTGAGCTTCAGGTAGGCGTCGAAAAACCTTCGCGTTTTGGAAGACTGGAAACCCTTGAGGAGTTCCGTTTTTTCACCGGCCAACAGGCGCTGCATGTTCTCGCGATCAATGGCCTTGCCCAAGATCATTTTATTGACCTTCAAGCCTTTTTTTGGATCCCCGGCTATAGAGCTCTCCGACACGTAGCCGGTCAAGGTTTCATAGACCTTGGTCCCGTCGACGGGCGAAATGCCCACCGGTATCTCGACGCTCAAATCCAACGGCTTGCCGTCCGCGCCCGAAGCGCTGTCGTCGAATACGAACTCGACCTTGTTCTTTTCATTGATCTTGAGCGCAGCGGTGAAAGGCTTGCCCTGCTTGCTCCGGAAGCCCTGCAAAGGCCCCAATTGCCGATTCGTGAGCAGCGTGACGATTTCCCCTTCGGTCATCTGCCGCCCGCCCAGCACTTTGCGCACCATCAATTGGCCGTCCGCGCTTTCATAACGCGTCAGGGTTTCGTACATCAATTGGCCGTCGATGGGGCTTTTGAAGGACGCTTCCTTACGATCCGTGGTCTCGTCGAACCCCTTGATCTTGGCCACGATTTTTCGCGCCAGGCCGACGGTTTCCTTCATGAATTCCGGCCGGGTATATAGGCCGCGTTCGATGCGGTTCAGATTGAACTCCCACTCGCCCGTCAATTCCGGAGAAACCAATTCCTCGATGCCCATGGCGGACAAGAGACGCATCAAATCTGCACCTTTGGCCGTGGGGACCAATTCCTTGCCTTCGCGTACGATATACTTGTCGTCCAACAGCCCTTCGATCACGGCCGCGCGCGTAGCGGGAGTGCCTAGGCCGCGCTCCTTCATCGCTTCCGCCAAATCCTCGTCCTCAACGTATTTTCCCGCGCTCTCCATAAAGGACAGTAAGGTCGACTCATTCAGCCGGGGCGGCGGCCGGGTAGCGTCCTGCTTGAGTACCACTTCCTTGGCCACGTACTTCGCGCCCGCTTTGAGCGGAGCCAGGATTTCTTCTTCCTTCTTATCCACCCCGTAAATGGCCTTCCATCCGGGTTCTTCAAGGACTTTGCCTTCCGTGCGGAAATGTTCGCCGGACACGATGGAAATGCGCGTCGTATTCTGGAAACGCGCGGGAGGAAAGAAAACAGCCAGGAACCGTTGGACCACGGCTTGATAAATCTTCCGCTCCGGTTCGCTCAACTCACCCGGGACCACATTGGTCGGGATGATGGCATGATGATCGGAAACCTTGCTTTCGTCGAAAATGCGTTTGTCCATGCGCACGTAGCCTTTGGAAAGGGCTTCGGTCGCGAAGCGCGCATACTCGGTGCCTTGCAGTGTTTGCATCAGCCCCTTGGTTACCGGGAGATAATCGTTGGGCAAATACCGGCTGTCAGTACGCGGATAGGTCAGAGCCTTGTGCCGTTCGTATAGCGCCTGCGCCAAGCCCAGGGTATTCTTCGCGGAAAATCCGAAGCGCGCATTGGCGTCGCGTTGCAAGCTGGTTAGGTCGTAAAGTCCCGGGGCGCCTTGGGTCGAAGGTTTTTGCGTATCGGTGACGGAGGCGGGTTGCCCATTGCACTTGTCCACGATGCCCTGCGCGCGGGCGAGATCCCAAATCCGTTCCGGTTTTTGATCGTCCTCGCTGTCCTTGCGGTTGAATTCCGGATTGAACCAGCGGCCGGAATATTGCGCATCCGCCGATTTTGATCCAGCCAGGGAAAAATCCGCGTGCACTTCCCAATAATCCTTGGGAATGAATTTCTCGCGCTCCCATTCGCGGCGGACCAACATGGACAAGGTGGGCGTTTGCACCCGGCCGCAAGGCGTCAGGAAGAACCCGCCCCATTGCGATTTATATCCGGTCAAGGCGCGCGAACCGTTAATGCCGACCAGCCAATCAGCCTCCGAACGGCACATGGCCGCCGCCGCCAGGTTTTGCATTTCCTGATCCGTGCGTAAATGCCGAAAGCCTTCCTCAATGGCGCCTTTGGTCATGCTTTGCAGCCACAGCCTGCGGATTCCGGCTTTCACGGGCTTGGTTTCGGAAACATATTGAATGATATATCGGAAAATCAATTCGCCTTCCCGACCGGCGTCGCAGGCGTTAATGATTTCCTTCACGTCCTTGCGGCGCAACAATTTCGCCAGCGTGGACAATTGCGATTTAGTTTTCGGCAACGACGTGATGACGAATTTTTCCGGGATGATGGGCAAATTGTCCAGCGACCATTCCTTGAGCCGCTCGTCCATATCCTTGGGATGGGCGATGGTGACCAAATGACCGATGGCGAAGGAAACGATGTAACTGGCGCTTTCGTAGAACGCGTCCTGTTTTTCGAACTTCTCCGGCAACGCCTTAACGATGTCCCCGGCCACGCTGGGCTTTTCCGCAATGATCAGGGTTTTCGTGGCTTCAGCGGCCAATCGTGGTCCTTGGTTGAGGTTTTGGATATATATAACAACAATTGCCAACCGGGGCGGTTGGCCAATTCCGCGACTTTACTGGAACTATGGGGAAGTAGAGATTTAGAGAGAGGCTTGCGTCTCGGAGCCTTCAACGATGCGATGCAGGTCCGCGCCGACATGAAGTTTCAGTTTGTCCCAGTACCGGACCAACACATCGGCAACGAGTTTGGTGTTGTCGGTCTTCTCGCCTTTGATCCGGAAGCCCAAGGCGCGGAACATGTTGAGATGATCGTAGCCGCCATGCACGGCGGAATATTCTTTTTCGGAAAGCCGTACGGCATCTTTCAGTTGGAACAGCGCTTTGATCAGCACTTCGGCGTAACGCTCGTCCTGGAGCATGCCGAACAGTTTGCCCCATAACGGTTTCAGGCGCAACCGTTCGACGCGCACGGCCATTTCTTTCTGCCGCTCGGGATGATCCAAGGCCACCAGTTCGTTGGCCATATTCATCCAACGGCCGAACTCCTCGGATGCGGTGGAAGTCTTCCACGCGACGATATGCACTTCGGTACGGCTCACGTCAAAAGTGTCCTTGAGAAAAGTCATCGCTTCGCGGGCGTCACGCCCGACCCGGCCGATATCATGAATCAAAACGTGGCCAACGCCTTCGCGCATGACGCGCGAGAGCAACCGCTCCATGCCGGATCGCAACTTACCTTTCACGTAAGGGCCGACATCGGTAATGATGTCTACTGATTCGAGACCGTGCACGAGGCAATAGGTTTGCAACTCGATGGACTGCGCCTCCAAAGTGGTTTCCGCGCCGTCTTCAGGCCATACCGAGCAGTAAATCAAGGCTTTGGGATTTTTCGAATTCATTTCCATTCTCTTTTTCCGGCCCCAAACCTTGTTTGGGCTCGAACCTTGTTCGGACCCGCGACCAAGGTTCTAACCCGGGGCGCGGTATTACCTACTGGTACGAAATGCGAGCAATGCTTTTCTGAAATATAAACAAAATGGGGTACTCACCGCCCGCTGCGTCCGACGCATTCTTGCCTCAAGCGGCCCAAGCGACGCGAGAACTCTTGCCTTTAGTTGAATTTCGGTGGGTTTGCTTGGATAATTTGAGGCGGAATCCAAATGCCACATCCCACCCCATTGCGCGCCTTGCTGGTCACGACCGATTATCCCCCGGATATCGGAGGCTTACAAACCTATGCGTATCGAATCGCGTGCGAATTGCCCCGGGGTCTTGCCTGCGTGCTGGCCGGTACGAATCACCCTGCGGAGAGTTTACTTTCCCCGCGTACGGGCGTTCGCCTGATTGCTGCCCGTGGGCAAAACCGCTGGCGGGCCTTGTTATGGAGTTTCCGTTATATACCGACCTTGGTTTTGTCCGGCGAAGCCAATTGCGTTGTGCATATGCAATGGTCGACGGCGCTTCCATCCTGGCTGCTCAAGCGCTTGGGGTACCCTGTACGTTACCTGGTACTCGTGCATGGATCGGAATTGCTGGACCCGCGCCGACCCTGGATGCGATGGGCGAAAAGGCTGGTCCTGAACGCGGCCGATGCCGTGGTCTCCGGTTCGGCGTACACCTCGGATTTGGTGAAGCAATTGGGGTATGCGCCGAAGCGGCTGGTTGTCATTCCTTACGGCAATCCGCTGGACGGACGCATTCCAATGGACTTGCCGCCGCGCCATCGGAATACCCCAATGCGCCTGCTATGCATGCATCGCTTGGTCGAGCGGAAAGGCACCTTGCATTTGCTCGAGGCCCTGGAAAAAATACCCCGCGCCGATTGGACCTTGGACATTGTCGGGCAGGGTCCCGAATTGAAATCCCTACAAGCCCGCGTTGCCTCTTCCGGTCTTTCGGAACGAGTCCGCTTCCTGCCGCCGGTGTCGGAGGAAACCAAAATTTCCATGCTGCATAAATCCGACCTATTCATTCTCCCCAGCTTCCCCCCCCAAGACAATAATTTCGTGGAGGGCTTGGGGCTTGCGCTGCTGGAAGCGCAAAGCCTGGGGACTCCGGTATTCGCGGCCCGCACCGGCGGCATTTCGGAAGCGATGCTGGATGGGATAACCGGCGTTCTGTACCGGGCCGGAGACAGTGAGGATTTACGCGACAAATTACTGGCACTTATGGAAGACCCGGACAGGCTGTTTCGCATGGGGTCGGCTGGACCCGCGTGGGTGCGCGCACATTTCCGCTGGGATCATTCGTTGGGGCAATTGGCCGATCTCATGGAAGAAATCTCGGCCCCCTAGTTTAGCGGACACGTGCCACGGCAATGGAAACCGAAGCGGTTTTTAACGGAAGCGTTAACTGTACTTTTCTTCGCCGATTTTCAGATTGGCGTAAAACTCCTGGGGAGAGTTGGCCGCGATGAGGCTTTTCCGTATATCCGCATCGGCCATGATTCGCGATATTGCCGACAAAGCCCGAATATGCGGCCCCGTCGTGTTCGAAGGAGATACGATCAAGAACAGCAGATAGACCGGCTCTTTATCGATGGCTTCGAATTGGATACCGCGCTTCACGGAGCAGGCGACCACGCACATCTGATCCAGGAAATCCACCTTGCCGTGGGGCACAGCCAGCCCGCATCCGATTCCCGTCGACATTTTTTCCTCGCGGCCCAGTACGGCCTTAAGGATGCCTTCGCGATTTTCGATGGCATATGCCGTGCAGAGAAGGTTGACCATCTCGATCAGGATGTCGCGTTTCGCTTCATTCTTGGAATCGATGATAATGCACTTTTCCGAGAACCGTTCCGAAAGTCTCATAATACTGTTCCCTTGCCGTGCCGGAGTTAGAATTGCGCTCCCAAGGACCAATACGTGCGGCCCGGGTTTGTATGGGTACCGACGTCCTTGACCGCCCATGCATACGTGTTTTTCAATACGAAAATCCCCAGGTTCATCTGGAAACCATATCCCATTCCCAATCCCATCTGATCAAAGGCGTCGCCGCTGGACCATGCGCCGCCATAGTCGGCGAAGACATTGCCCATAACATAGCGTAAACTGATGGGGATTGGCCACACTATGGTTAACTCCCGGAGAAAAGGAAAACGGAATTCGAAATTCGACACGAACTTTCGGGTACCTTTGAATTCATAATAGTCGAATCCGCGCAAGGGAAAATCGAATTGGGAAAAGTAAAACTCTTCCAACTTTTTGGGGAGGTTCGGCATGTAGGCATGCGGCACGAAATTGAAATCTTCTCCGCCTACCCAGAATTGTTGGGGGTTTCGGTAATTCCCCACCGCTTCGCTGGCGCCGCCGGAAAGCCTTAGGGCCAGCGTATACTTTTTGAAGAAATCCCAGTACCAGCGGGAATCGGCATCCGCGACGACGTAGGAATATCGGTCTTGGAATACCGGAGGAACCATGGTAACTCCCGCGTACATTCTTTCGCCCGTAACCGGACCGACCATTCCCCATTGCGTATTATCGCGCACGAACCGGACGGCGGGAAACAGCGCGTTGATGTAAATGGGTTTGTAATTATCGTCGGTGGAATACTTGCTGCCGTCCGAGATTTGATTGGTACGCGAGGAAAACATGGTTTTGGCTTCGAATTCCAACCGGGAAAAAACCGAGAACGGATAGGAGACGGCGGCGCCGAATCCCCATTGGCGATCCAGAAACACGCTGTCCGTGGGGCTGGCCGTACTGTCTTGTTGGTACAAGAAGTTACTCGACATCTGCGCCTGGTGATAGGCGCTCACGGAGAAATCCGGTTTCAATGCCAGGTACTCGTAGGTGACGGCGCCGTTGGTATTTTCCCAGCTTCCATTGATGCTCAAGGCGAAAGACAATTCCTGATCGCCCATCAAGTCGCTCAACGTAATGTAGGCCAATCCGCCATACCCGTATTGATTGTCGACGCCGAGCGCGGCGTTGGCGTTGTCCAAACTCCACACCGGCCGGTATTTCTTTTTCAGGAAACCGCCGTCCGGCGCCATATAAGCCGAACTGTCGGTAAGGAAAACGGAGTCTTTTTTCTTTTTCTTTTTGCCACCGCTGGTGTCGGCGACTGCGGCGGAAATGGCGGCGGTGTCCCGCACTGTCGTAACTTCCGCGCTACCCCGGGAAGGCGGCCCCCAAGTGCCGCTCGTTCCTCCGCCATCTTTAGAAGAATCCGGGCCGGCCTGTCCGATTTGTATCGGCGTCATGGTGACGGAAACCTTGTCCTTCGAAGGCGCTTTCAAGGAGTCGTTCGCGAAGCCTTTGGAGCCGCCGTTCGCGGTGCCTTTGCCTTCGGCTACCGCCGGGGTCTTGGCATGGCCCGCCGACTTCGCCTTTTCCAGGGAATCCTTTTGCCCCGTCGCGGCCTTCAGCGAGTCCACGCGCGCCAGCGAATCGGAGCGCAGACTATCCGCGTTGTAACTGGAAAGGTTGGCCCAGTTGACGGGCCGGAAAAATCCGGTCGCAGTGTCTTCCCGGCTGCGAATGAACCGCGTCTTGGGCAATTCCCCGGGCAGGGATTTGGACGCCGGATCCTTCATCAGGAAAATGTCCCATCCCCCTTCCTCGAAAAGGGAAAACGCCAGCATGCGTCCGTCCCAGGACCAAGACGGGGTAAAACACCCGGACAATAAATTGGTGACCGGCCGCTCCACATGGACGCCGCCCGAATCCTTGGTCATGTAAACGTTGTCGATGCCGGAACGGTTGGAAATGAACATCACGGTGGTATCGGAAGATCCGTAGGTCGGTTCCTTTTCATCCCAGGGCCCGCCGGCCACCTTGGTCAGGCTATCGCCGTTCAAACGGATTTTATAGATGTCCTTGAAAGGCAGCAGGCTGTCGTAATCGTCCAAGGGATTTTTTTTCGGCTCCCCCATCGCGGAATTGCGACGATCGGTTTCGAACGCAATCCAACGGCCGGAGGGCGAAAATACCGGCTTGTCATCCAAGGCCAGATCGTGGGTCAATTGCCGCACCGACGATTTTTCCAAATCCCAAACGTAAATGTCCGTTAGGCCGCCCTGCATGCCGGAAAAAGCGATGTACCTGCCGTCACGGGACCAATTCGGCGAAAGGATGGCTTGCACGTCCGGAGTGATTTCCCGGCGGACTTTCCCCGTGTGGGCATCGATGATGTGGATGACGTCTTTGCCCAAGCGTTTGCTGACGATGGCGATTTGCTTGCTGTCCGGACTCCAGGCGATGCCAGATTTGAAAGAGTGGAAGCTTTCATGCTTCTCCTCTTTGCCGCCCTGAATCACCGAGCGCGTCACCTTTTCGCTCTTGATATTCAGCACGTAAATACCTTCCCAGGAATCCCGGTCGCTGAAAAACGCAATCTCCTCGCCGTTGGGCGAAATCGACGGTTGCAGGTTGAAGAACGATAAATCCTTCCCGTGTTCGGTCAATTGGCGCGCCACGCTTTTGCCGTACTTGCGTTGACCCAGCTCGGGCCAATACAGATACCGCAGCTCCCGCAACCAGAGTTCGCCCGCTTCTTCCAAGGAGGTTTTCGTTACCTGCTTGAACGCTTGCGGCAAATCATGCGCTTGGTTCAATTGTTGGATGAGTTTGGTAACCGTTCCCGGGCCATAGGTTTGATCCATCCAGTACAGGAAAAGTTGGCCGCCCTTATAGGCCAGGAATCCTCCGAAATCATTGGTAGGCGGCTCCACGTATCCGAAGGTGGTGGCGTCCACCATGAAGAATTCCGAAGACAGCTCCCAGCCCAAGGAGGAATATTCCGCCAAGCCTTCGCTGAGCCACAGCGGGAATTGCGCGGTCTGATGCGAAACCATGGACGCGGCGTTATCGCCGAACATCATGTCGAATACCACGGCGTGGGTCATCTCATGCTTCAGCACATGATAGAACTCGGTGAAACTGCCTTCGAAAGGCAACACGATGCGGTTCTTGAAAATTTCCGTGAACCCGCCGATCCCTTCATGCAATGGGAGCCGGATGACATTGGTCTGTTCGAACTCGGCATGGGAGTTGTGCAGGATGATCGGGACGCGCGTGGTGAGGTTATGGCCCACGGTCTTGGATACGGCCTTATACATTTCCTCGACGTGCTTGCCCGCGAAGGATGCGATGAGATCCGCGCCCTGGGGAAAGTAAATGTCGAAATGCTCGGTGCGGTAGTAGGACCATAAAAACTGGTGGTACTGCACCTTGTTTTGGCCAAATCCCTGGTTCCCCTGAGCCTGAGCCGGCGGCGACGAAAACAGGCTGATGACGACGGCGACCCATGCGCCCAGGCGAATCATGCCCGCCCTTCGGGGTCTGGTTTCCGGCGCGGCCTCGCCTTGGAATTGCAATCGGCGCAGGTTATTCGGCAACGACCGCTCCAGGCAAGCGGGCTTCGATCCAATCCAACAATTCAGGGACCTCGCGGACTTGAGGCGGATCCTGGGCCAAACCGGCATAAAACTCCCGCATTTGTTGGACGGAAAGCTGTCCGGGCGCAACGGCGCCGCCCGAAAGATAACCGTAGGTGAAAGGGCATCCCAACAGGGGACCGGCGATGCGCGTGACGCGTCCGACGACTCCCATGGACAGGACGCAGGAAGCATCCGATGCCGAAGCGGCGTAACGCGCGCCTTCCATGAGGCATTCCACTTCCCGGCGATTGCGGCAGGTGGCGGCGATTTTAATGCCTTCAGCGCCCGTCTCCGCCATTGACCGAATCATTAATCGCAGGGATGCTTCAGTTGGACAGCCTTGAAAGTCGTGGTGGGAAACCAGCCATCGAAAGGAGCGTTGGGCCAATAAACTTGAAAAGGACGGAGAAAGATCGGGCATGGCTTCCCATTCCAAGTCCACCCAAAAATTTCCGGCCGCTTCCGTGCTGCCTTCGGTTTTTTTTTTCGGCGACCTTCCCAGTTCCAACCATACGGCTTCGCGTTCGACGGCCCGGCCATCCGGCCAAGCTCCTCCGTCGCGTTGGAGGCGAATGGTGAAAATCGTTTCGAGATCGCGGCCCAGCCTATCGCGGCACTCGGCCCGGAATATGTGGAACTCGGAAACCATTCGGTCCATCGCCCATCCATCCGCCCGAAACTCCGCCAGATCACACACCGCCAGGGAATTCCAAGCGCCCGGATCTTGACGGTTCGAGGCGGTCACGATGCCGATGATTCTGGCCTCCAGGGGCTTTTTTGTACCTTGACGCACAATGCTCTGGGAAATTAGAAAAGTATCCCTCTCCGGCCCTCGTTTTTTCCATCTCAATTCGAACGTAACCGGCCCTGCCAGGCGAAGTTCCGTCATGCGCCGGACAGGACTAAACTTTCTGTTAGCCTTCCTCGGTTTTTCAACGATCGCACCAACGGTCTTTTGTGACGCCCCGCCGGCGCATTGCCTGTATGAACCGACGATGGACTCCACTTTGCTTACCGTTTTGGACAGGATGTTCAAAATGGATTATGCCGGCGCGGACGCAGGTTTATTGAGCCTACCACCTTCCAACGCGCGCGCCTATTTTCAAGGTCTGGTTGCGGTGAATCGGTATAATGATTTGGGAGATACCGCAGCCCTCTATCGTTCGCGAAAGATTTGGGAGGCGCTGATCGAATCCCTCGACCAAAAAAATCCTTCGCCGCATGAAGTTTTGTATTCGGCCCTGACGAACTTCCAGCTCAGCTATGTCTATGGTGTCTTAGGCGAAAAGCTCCATGCCGCGCGGGTGGGACGGCAGGCGGCGATTTTGGCCGGACAGGTCTCGGATCAAGTCGAAGCGCAAGCTGCCCTGGCCTTGTATCAATATTACAAAGCAGGAATGTTCCACGCCCTTGCCTGGATGCCGTTCGTTACTGCGGACCAAAAGGGCCCGTTACGCGATTTGGCTGCGGCCATTCCCCAATCCCGATACCTTAAGGAGGTACTGCAAACGTCCCTGCTCTGGCTGTATTATGACGCCGCCCGATATGACGACGGCCTAGTCCTCATCAACGCCTTTCTTTCCCGGTACCCGGCAAACCGGCTTTATCGACAAGTGAAGGCCGACTTCCTATTCCGAAAAAAAGTCTACGCCGACGCCGAATCCCTGCAACTTACCTTGGCCACGGAGTACGCTCCACTTCGCCAGGGTCAAATCGGAGACAAGTGCTTACCGATTGGCTACCTAAGCGCAGTTGGAAATCTTGCGAAGATAGCGGCGGCGCAAGGAGATCAAAACCGGCTGTCCAAGCAACTGGCAATCTGGGAGGCCCCTGTATTCAAGCCCGTTCAGCCATGGCTTGCCCCCAGCCTGAGGCGTGAAGTCTCGGCACTCTCCAAATAAGCATCGCCGCCTGGATTTTCCGGGGGCAAAAATCAAAAAGCCGCAGACTGACACGAGTCAAAGTGACAGTCGAAATCGCGCGCAACTGGGGGGAGGAAAACCTTGTATTATGTTATAATTAACAGGCAACTTTAGACACAACTTACCAGTACCCGGAGCACGCTTTTAATATGTCAACCGACGTACACGACATCCCGATTAACCCCAGTGAAAAATCCCATATTGACGTCGATTCCGTAACCATCCGATTTGCCGGCGATTCCGGCGACGGGATGCAGATCACCGGTACCCAGTTCACCGACGCTTCCGCGATTTTCGGCAATGATTTGGCGACCATGCCGGACTATCCCGCCGAGATACGCGCTCCCGCCGGAACCGTAGCGGGGGTCAGCGCCTACCAAATCCATTTTTCGTCGCAGGACATCAAGACTCCGGGCGACGATCTCAACGTGCTCGTGGCCATGAACGCTGCGGCCCTGAAGGCCAACATCCATGACTTGGAAGAGGGCGGAATCCTTCTCGTTGACGAGGCGGGATTCACCGACAAAGACTTGGAAAAAGCCGAACTCAAATCCAATCCCCTGGAAGACGGCACCCTGGACGGCTTCCGAGTCATCAAAGCCAACATCACGGAGTTGACCATCAACGCCGTGAAGGAAACCGGCCTGAAGGGAAAAGCCGCTGAGTTGTGCAAGAACTTCTTCACCTTGGGAATGATGTATTGGCTTTATGATCGCCCGTTGACCCATACGTTGAACTGGTTGGATGAGAAGTACGGAGTCAAAACCAAATATAAGGACAAGCCGGAAGTCTGCGAGTCCAATAAAAAGGCCCTGACCGCCGGATATAATTTTGCCGATACCGTGGAGTTATTCACATCCCATTACCGCGTCAAGAAAGCCGCGTTGCCCAAAGGCAAGTACCGCAAAATCTCCGGCAACGAAGCGACGGTGTTCGGACTGCTCGCCGCCTCCCAGAAATCCGGCCGGCCGCTGTTCATCGGCAGCTACCCGATTACTCCCGCTTCGGATATCCTCCACGGCCTCTCCAAGAACAAGAATTTCGGCGTCATCACCTTCCAGGCGGAAGATGAAATCGCCGCCATCGCATCCACCATCGGTTCTGCGTACGCAGGCGGACTGGGCGTAACCACCACTTCCGGTCCCGGCGTTTGCTTGAAGCTGGAGGCCATGGGCCTGGGCGTCATGACGGAGTTGCCTCTGATTATCGTCGACGTCCAACGCGGCGGCCCTTCCACCGGCTTGCCCACCAAGACCGAGCAATCGGATTTGTTGATGGTGATGTTCGGGCGCAGCGGCGACAGCCCACTGCCCGTTTTGGCCGCAAGGTCTCCGGGCGATTGCTTCAACATGGCCTTCGAGGCCGCCCGCATCGCCTTGAAATACATGACCCCGGTGGTATTGCTCACCGACGGATACATCGCCAACGGCTCCGAGCCTTGGCTAATCCCGGATGCGAAAACGCTGCCGGAATTGAAAACCAATCTGGTCACGGCCAACGACGAGGTGTTCCAAGCCTATGCGCGAGACCCGATCACCAACGCCCGCAAGTGGGCCGTCCCCGGCACTCCCGGACTTGAGCATCGCATCGGCGGATTGGAAAAGGCCCACAACACCGGCATGGTCGCCTACGATCCGGAGAGCCACCAGCTCATGACGAATGAACGCCATGCGAAGATCGCCGGGATCGCCAATGATATTCCCTTGTTGGAAGTCATGGGCGATAAAGACGCCGACGCCTTGGTGGTTTCCTGGGGCGGCACCTTTGGCACCGTTTCCACGGCCGTCGAAGAATCCATCAAAGCGGGACTTAAAATCGCCCATGTCCATTTGAATTATCTCAACCCATTTCCCCGTAACCTCGGGGAAATCTTAAACAGTTACGAACGCGTCATCGTTCCGGAACTGAACATGGGGCAACTCAAAATGTTGCTCGGCGGAACTTTCGGCATCCCCGTACAAAGCATCAGCCAAGTCCGCGGAAAGCCATTCAAGGTATCCTATCTCGCATCGGAATTGCATCGGATTTTGGAGACGCAAAAATGACGACTACGACAGCTGCACCGCTCACACGCAAAGATTTCGCCGCGCCCATTGGCATCCGCTGGTGTCCCGGCTGCGGTGACTATTCCATCTTGTCCACCATGCAGGGGCTCCTGCCCACCTTGGGCATCCCCAAGGAAAATTTCGTGTTCGTGTCCGGAATCGGTTGCTCCAGCCGCTTCCCCTATTACATGAACACTTACGGTTTCCACACCATTCATGGACGCGCCCCGGCCGTTTCCACCGGTATCAAGCTGACCAACCCCAATTTGCAGGTCTGGGTCATCACCGGCGACGGCGATGCATTATCCATCGGCGGAAATCATTTCATCCATGCCCTGCGCCGCAACATGGACGTGAAAATCATCCTGTTCAATAACCGGATTTACGGCCTCACCAAGGGACAATATTCCCCCACCTCGGGCGTGGGCACGGTCAGCCCTTCCACTCCCTATGGCTCGGTGGATCAGCCGCTCTCGCCCATCAGTCTTGCCATCGGTGCGGAAGCGGGATTCGTCGCGCGTACCAGCGACAATGACGTAAAACATATGGGCGAAGTATTCGCAGCCGCTGCCGCTTATAAAGGCGCCGCCCTGGTGGAAGTCCTCCAGAACTGCGTCATTTTCGCGGATAAGATCCATGAACCCTATAATGGCCGGACCAACCGCCCCGACACCATGTTATATCTGAAGCATGGCGAGCCGCTGCGTTACGGCAAGGAATTGGAAAAGGGCTTGGTATTGGAAAAAATGACCATAAAAACCAAGGTCAATCCCACTGAGGCGGAAACCATCGTTCATGATGAAAAGGATGCCTCGGGAGCATTGGGGTTTTACCTGTCGCGCTTGTCCCATCCCGAATTTCCGGTTCCCGTGGGTGTTTTCCGTAATGTGGAGCGTCCGTCCTACTACGATGCCATGAACGCCCAAATCACTTCGGCGCAGGCGAAGAATCCTCCCAGCCTGGAAAAACTGTTCAATTCCGGTAGTACCTGGACGGTCGACTAGAGTAGGAATTCGAGTTCCTTTCCTCAGGGTAAGGCCATGCCGCAGGGCAAGGCTTGCCAAGAGGCAAGGTTCAGAATCGACTACCCGAGTCCCTGGGTTTCTTAGGGCAGCGGTCCTTCTTTGTACAGCGGTCCTACTGGGCCGCTTTTTTAATGGACCGGGCCGAAATAAATCCTTCATCATCGATCCTGGCGATTTAATCCCAGACCAGCTACCTTTTCAACCGGCCGACCTGCTCACAAAAAGAAGCGGAAAATGCGCTTCGAGCGGATGCACGACGTTTCCAGGTGGTCCCTTTGAGTTCTCTTATACCTAAGTCTGAAACGGATAAACCGAACTTGCTCCAATACATGGAGTACCGGATTTTCCTGGCCGATTATGTGGAGTGGAGGCAGGTAGGCAATGCTCATTTTTCCAAACGCGCCTTCTCCCAGAAATACTTTGGTTCGACGGGAATATTATATGCCGTTATCCAAGGTCAAAGGGATTTGGGACCTAAACTGCGGGTGCGTTGCGCCGCGGCCTTGGCCCTGGGAGAAAAGGAGAACAACTATTTCGAATTGCTTGTCCAACACAATCAGGCGAAATCGGATTTAGAGAGGAATTTCTTGTTCGAAAAACTATCGCGGTTTCGTAATTCCAAACCCTGGGTGGTCCGGGAAAACCAGCATAAATATTATGCGAAATGGTATTATGCCGTGGTTTTCAATTATCTCGGATTGGATCAAAAAAAAAGCCGCCCCGTGGAAATCGCCAAGGAAATCCATCCGCCTTTATCGGTGGAGCAAGTCCAGGACGCCATCGACCTTTTGTTGGAGCTGGAGTTGATCAAGAAATCCGAATTGGGATATGCCTTGACGAAAAACCACCTGGTTTCCGGCGAAGCGTTCCGTGGGGACATCGCTTTGGAATATAACCGGCAAATCCATGCCTTGACGCATGATATGGTCCAGGATGGCTTCCGTCGCTTCAAGGCTTATAATACCCAGGTCGTTACCGCGTCCGACGCCAGCCTTAAGACCATTCGCGCCAAGATTGGGGTCTTACAGGAAGAGATTCAAGAATTGGTGGCCAAAGACAAAAGCACCGATAAAGTTTGCACCTTGGTGTTTCAAATCATCGGCAATACGCGGTGAAAGGGGCCAGCATGAATTCCGATTTCAAATTGCGGACGGGTGGATTCTCATTGTTTCCATGCGCCAAAGT
>JADGQO010000192.1 GCA_017881725.1 Fibrobacteria bacterium | reverse complement strand
GCGTTCACTACAAAAAATGCCTGCAAGAGTTATGGCTTTCTTTCGGGAAAGACATGTCAGATATGTAATCGGAGTGTAGCCATATCAATGAGACGGGCAGTAACCAACATTTACCATCGCGGCGGGGGGAGAGTGATTGCGTAACGGTTCTCCTGTCATCATTTTCGCGCTTGCCTTGACCCTGCCGACCGCTTCGTCGTGGGCTCAGGTGGTTACGGGTATTCCCGGTTTTAACGCGACCTATCCCGCCGGCCAAATCGGTGGGAGTAGCGCGACTGGTGTGCCGACCAATTACATCAAGGTTGAACCCGCCAAAGAATATTACTTGGATTACGACGTGTTTTTCCAACCTGGATGGGAATGGGTGAAAGATGGAAAGTTGCCGGGATTGGTTGGTGGGACGCATACTTCGGGGTGTGACTCCATCGTCGCCGACGGATGGAGCGCCCGATTTATGTGGCGTCAGAACGGCGCTGGACAGTTCTACTACTATCATCAAAATCGGGTCAATAGTTGCGGCGATGAATTGGATTTTCCCTCCGGCAAGGTTTTCAAAATCGGGGCCTGGAACCGCATTACCGAACACGTGATCATCAATAACCCCGGCCAGACGGACGGTTCCGCCGAAGCGTGGCTGAATGGGGAAAAGGTCATCGCCTTGGCCAGCATAGCTTGGCGCGGTAACGTAGGCGCTACGGTGGCTTTGATCGACCAGGTCAGCCTGCAAACCTTTTACGGCGGGAGCACCATGGACTGGGCGCCTCCGGATACCACTTATTCCCGCTTCGACGGATTCAAGGTCCAGAAGGATTTGCCCGATTTTTCACTGCCGTTTCAGGCGGTTTCCGGGTTAAAGCGCAAGCGTACCGGATTTTTCGATTCAGGTATCATTGGGTCGGTGACGAAATATCGGCTTGTCCTTTGGGCCGACGGGCAATCCCATCCGGTCTCCGAACCAACATTATTTCAGGACCCGATTTACATCGGCGAAAATGGCCGTAGGATGATCATCAAATAGCCGAGTCCACCTTGCCCCGCGGGCCACTCGCTCGCTCCTCTCAGCGCGACCCTTTTTGCAAAACGAAAAATTTCAAATACCGTCCTTCGGGAAAGGCGAGGTTGTATGGATGGTCGAAGGGCTGCTCGCGGCTATCGAGGACTTTCAAGGTGCATCGCGTATTGATGCTCGCCTGATTCAGGATTTTAATGAAAGTCCCCTGGTCCACGTGCGACGTACAGGAGGAGGAAACGAGAATTCCCCCGTCCGGCAATTTTTCCAGGGCCTTGGAATTGATGGTGGTATAAGCCTTGATGGCATTGGTCAATTGCTTTTTGTTTTTCGCGAACGAGGGCGGATCCAGGATGATGAAATCGAAGGCGCCGGGTTCCATGGCTTTCAAGAAATCGAAAACGTCGAGCGCCAGGAAATCTTCGTCTCGGACGGGATATCCGTTTAATGCGAAATTCCGGCGGCAATATTCCGTGGCCGGTTTGGATATATCCACGCTGACGACGCGTTTCGCCGTGGCGGCGGCATACACCGAAAAACCGCCCGTGTAGCTGAAGCAGTTGGCCACCGTGCGTCCCCGGCAAAACCGGGTGATGGCTTGCCGATTCTCGCGTTGGTCCAGGAAGAAGCCGGTTTTTTGCCCTTCCATGACGTGGACCCAAAACTTGAAACCCTGTTCTAGGATTTCCACTTCTTTGGCTTCCGGTCCGTGTAAAATGCCGATGGGCTGGGTGTCCATGCCTTCGTGCTTGCGCACGCCCACGTCGCTGCGCTCGACCACGGTACGGGGTTTGTAAGCCGCGACCAGGCCTTCGGTGACTTCGCTTTTCAGGCCGTCCATTCCCAACGTGTGGAATTGCGCGACCAAGGTCTGATCATATTTGTCGACCACGAGGCCGGGCAGGCTATCCGCCTCGGCGAATACGGCCCGGTAGGCGTTGGTTTTTGCAGGCAGCCAAGCTTCCTTACGAGTCCGTAAATCCCGGAATCGATCGGCGAAAAATCCCGCGTCGATGGATTCATCCTTGGAAGTCAACATTCTGACGGCTATGTCCGTGCGGCTGTTGTAGTAGCCGATTCCCAGAAATTGTTTGCCCGCCAAAACCCGTACCAACGATCCGTCGGCCGCCTCGGGCTTGCGCGCTAACGCGCCGGAAAATATCCACGGGTGGCCGGCCAATATGCTTTTGGTGCGTTCCGGATTGATTTGCACGACGGGAAGGAGCTTCATGGGGCCAGGGAACATAGAAATTTCACGACGGCGCATTATATTTTGGATTCTAACGTGATAGCCCAGAGCATTCGCTCAACCACTTTCCAATCAGAAAACGGCAGCCCATGAAAAGCTTGAACTTGAATATTTGGTGGGGACCGCCCAAGAATTTTTCCGATCGGAAAAAGGAAAGGAAAATCAGTTGGTTGGAATTGTTTTATGATCTGGCCTACGTGGCGGTGGTTTCCCAACTCACCGAACGGATGGCGGAACATCCCGGCTGGCAAACCGTGGGCATGGTCTTTTTGATTTTCGGCCTCTTGTACTGGTCCTGGGTGAACGGAAGCCAGTATTACGATCTGCACGGTAGCGACGGCATCCGGACGCGGTTTTTCACCTTCTTGCAAATGATTGCCGTCATCGCCGTGGCCGTGGCCATCCCGAGCGCATTCGCGGGCCATCCCTTACCGTTCAACATTGCTTTCCTGGTGATTCAGGGCATCATCACTTACTTATGGTGGAGCGTCGGGTACTATGATCCGTCCCATCGCATCCTGAACCTACCCTTGATGATCAATTATTCCGTCGCCTTTGCTTTCTTGGTGGGCGCGGTATTCTGCCCTCCGACGCTGGCGCGGGCGATATGGGTCGCCGTTCTGGCTTTGGACATTACTCCGGCGTTGATCGGGGCGAATTTGATAGTCGGAGAATTGAAAAAACGCGGTCAGGTATTCACTGCATCGGCAAGCCTGGTCGAACGCTTCGGATTATTTACCATCATCATCCTGACTTGAGAGTCGGGAGTTCTCGCATCGATTTCAGTCGCTCCCGGTAAGTTTTTCCACTCCGCTCCTGACTTGAGATAACTGTAGCTCCAAGTCCACCCACTTTTCCGATAGCTTTTTGTACTCCCTGAATGCCGCCGTTTCCTTTCGAACTCTTCTAATGGATTGAGGCCGAACATATTCCGTTCGACTCTTCATCTGGTAGGTATAGTTTAGTTGCCAATAACTTCCAGTCTTCGCTTCACGATCCTTATACTGCCGGGATAGTTTGCCCGGGCGCATCGGGCCAAGGTCCAAAATTTTAGCCTTCACTGCTGATATTGCCGATTCCAATTTCGAGATCTCTTCTTCACGCATTCTAGAAATATGCTTTTCATCAAGCATTTTTTCAATATATAGCGTATGTAAACTATACTATGCCTAACCCTCTTTGGACTCGTATTCTTCGTATCCTCCCTCTGTTTCGCAAAGCCTTCTCACGACAACGAACCTTCCTTTGGTTCTGTTGCGTAACCTTGGCCTCAGTGCTAAATCCGGTGAAGGTGACCGGGCGATCCGGTCCATGCTGACCGACAACCTCCCTCGTCGTAGCCGGTCAGCATGGACCGGATTTCAACCGCTTAGAAGTTACTCATCCCCGGTCGCTTTGGTGGCCGTTTTCGGTGTTCTCATGCTCTCGCCTTTCAGCTTAAAGGTGTAGGCGTTGTGCTTTAACCTGTCGCAAACCGCTTCGGCCATTGTCGCCTCCGGGAGCCTCTCCAACCACGCCTCCATCGGGTACTGACTGGTCACCACAACCGGGCGCCGCTGAGTCCTTTCGTCCAGCATTTCAGCCACGTCCGCCAGCTCATTTTCACCCAAGGTCGCCATCGCGAAATCGTCCAACAGGAGCACGCCGGTTTTCTTGATATTTTCCGCGAACTTCAGGTATTGCCCCGTCGCCCGCGCGCGCCGGATTTCCTCCAGCAGATGCTTGAATGTGATTTTGGTGACGGAGTAACCGAGTTTATACGCCTCTACGCAAATGGCCTCAGCCAAATAGGATTTTCCGGCACCGGTAGCACCGAATAAGAGGACGTTATGTCCGGCGCGAATCCACTCCGCCGTGCGGAACACCTGCACATCCTGCTTGGTGAAGCCTCGTTTGGCGTTGTAGATTACGTTCTCCAGGCAGGCGCCCTCGGGACGGAAATCCGCCTTGGTGATGGCCCGCTTGAGCTTCCTGTTCTGGCGTGCGGCCCACTCGTCATCCACCAGAAGGCTCAGCAATTCTTCGCACGAGAGCGTACGCAGCTCGCCCCGCGCGAACCGCTCCTCCAGCGACATCGCCATTTGCGACAGACGCATCAGGCGCATCTTGTGGGTGGTTTGTTCAATCATGGTCGTCTCCTTTGATTTCGTCATTCAGTAAAAACGCCGCTTTGCCCCTGAGATTCTCATGAGGCGGTAAACCGCCTTTGGCGGTCGCGGCCTTGGGGGCCACATCCTTTTCGACGGCTAGCCCAAGCTTCAACATGGCTTCGATATCCAGTGGCGACTCCACTTCCAGTCGTAAAGCCATTTCACAAATGATCTCGAGGGGTTCATTCCCATACTCCCGGCCCAATGCCGACAGGTGCCGGCAACGACGAACCGCCAGTTCCTCGTGCTTTGCGCTTGCGAAGATTTTCTCGGCGATGCTTCGGCAATGCGGCCCCACCCGGGAGGCCGCTTCCAGGCGGTGCTCCTTTCCACAAAAGCGCACGGCGCGGTGAGCATGCGTCAGATGCAATGCGTTCGTTACGGTCTCGCCCAGGCCCGCATCGCGTAGGATGTGGCTGGCTAGCCGGGCGCCGTCGATGAAGAACTCGACCACTTTTTTCTTCGCGAACGCGTCCACGTGTCCGTTCGCATACGCGTACGGGACGCTGTAGAAATTGCCCGCGAAACGCACATGATAATCGGCGCCGACACGCAGTTCCCGGTCGATGCGAAGCAAATCGAACGGCGTCAGCGGCAAAGGACGCAGAGCGGGCTTGTCCTTCGCAATGAAACGCTCCTCGCGCGATTGTTTGTAGAGGGTAACCATACGGTGAACCCCGTATGTAAATAGCGTTACGTTTGTAGTAACCTCGCGCCTAGGGAGTTCTCGGAATCAACGGAGGGAATTTATTAAACGGTCGGAAAGCCATCCCGCCGGAGTGAGTTCGAGGATGCGTTTCTGGGGATGCGTATCCATTCTTGCAATGACGTCGTGAAGATATTCCTCGGGGTTGATGCCCAGGCAGACGCACGAATGGAGAATGGAATAGAACACCGCCCCACGCTGGGCCGCGTTCTCCGATCCGAAAAACGGTAGTTGTTTCGTCCCATCACCACGCCCCGCATCGCCCGTTCGCTGATGTTGTTGGACAGGGGAAGATTCCCGTCCTTGAGAAACTCCTCCAAGGTACCCCATCGCGCCAAGGCATAGTCGATGGCCACCCCCAGCGAACTTTTGGGCAACACGCCGATTCTTTTTTTCTTCTCCATCCACTCCTTCATCGTCGCAAGCAAGGGCTTCGAGTGAAGCTGCCGGATGCGCCTGCGACGAAGGGGCGTCGCTTTTTTCTCCGTCGCGATTTGCTCGATGCGGAACAGCTCCTGATACATTTCCAGCATCTCCGCTGCCTCGGGATGATGGGGCAATGCCTTCTCGAAGTACCGCCGCGCATGGCCATGCAGGGCATGGGGGAATGACAACCCACGCGCACCACGGACTTCCGCTCCGTCACGGCATTGTAACCCGCATACCCGTCCGCTTGGAGCTTGCCTTTGAAGTCCAACAAAAACCGCGATGGATTTATTCCCGCCCGCGTGGGCGTGTACTCATGCACGGCAATGTCCGCCGGTCAAGGACCGGTCGCCGATGTAGACCCACATTCTGCCCTTGTGGGTTTTATGTTTTTTTTCGCCGCGCACCACCCGAACTACCATATCGTCGGTATGCACCAGGTCGCACGTTTTCACGGCTTCGGTCATGGCGAGATAGATCGGCAAAAGCAGATCGTGGAACGCTTCCAGCCAATCACACAGCGTCGAGGTTTGCAGGCGGACGCCTTGGTGGAGAAAGATTTTTCGGATGCGATCGAGCGGGAGGTGGTCGACGAACTTGGCCACGGCCAAGAAGATGAGGATGGATAAATCGGCCAGGCCTTTTTCATTCGGAGACTCAGGTAACGGCGCGGTTACGATGGTCTTGCTTCCCTCCGAATCCATCGTGGCGAAAACGGGACGGATGAAGCGTTTGACATAAAGGGTTTGCGGACGGACCGCCAGGCGCTCGGTCACCTCTTCCCGGATTAGGACAAGCGTGTTTTCCCCGATGAGCTGTTGCTGCGCATCCGAAAAAGGAACGTGAATATCCACGCGCTCCAAGTGTTCGGGGATGACGCCCCATCCATGCCCCTTGGGAGCCGTGGTTTTCTTATGGGTCTTGAAATTTCGGGTGGGATCGAGAATGGGCGTGACGGTCACCTCGAAGCCGCTCTGAGTATCGGCGCTCATTTCACCTTGAGAGAACAAGCCCTGTTGTTCATTAGGTGTAGACTGGAACCGCTCCGAGCGGGTGCCGAACACCTGCCGCTTGAGCCAATCCAGTTGCTCCTTGAGGCGAAGGTAGTCTTCCAAAAGATAGTTGTGGCTTTTGGCGGACTTCCGGTACAATGCCATGGCGTCGTCGATGGATTTCGCGGGCTCAATGTTTTCCGGCATGGGAACCATGATGGGACAAGGTAACTTGTGTGGTACCCATACCCAAGCTGCCCATCTGATCAAACACCGATGGGAGCGGGTTTTGGAAGAGCGGAACCGGGCGCTTTCAAAACGAAGCGGTCGCGTCACAAAGTGAAGCGCTTGCGCTTTTTCGCACCTGCAAGATCGATGCCTTCCAAGAGGAGGGTCATTTCATAGGCGGCGAGCATGCACACGGGATGCCCGCTGACGGCCGTGTCACCCACGGGCCTTGTCACCACGGGCCGAGGGAAGCGTCCTTTCTCCAGACGCTTGGAGTACAGGGCGTAGCCATCCCTGTCCCAAAACAAAATCTTAACTCTATCGCGTCGGCGTCCCAAGAAAAGAAACAGCCCACCGGAAAGCGGGTCGAGTCCCAAAGTATTGCGGACGATGGCGGCCAGGCCGTCGAAGCCACAGCGCATGTCGACCGGGGCGTCGCACAGATAAATCGAAACCGATGGAGGAAGGCCTAACACCCTCTGGCTCCGGTTAAGAATGGATTCAGCGCGGCAAGAATTTGTGGAACGTGCTTTCGCCCACTTGGTGCTGCCGGCAATACTGGCTCACGGTCAGGCCGCTGGCAGCAAAGCCGGCCAGGAATTGTCGGTAGAATTCCTGGGTTCGACCGAGTCGCAGGCGGGCGCGTGCTTGATGGGATGCAGATTTTTCCAAGGTGATTTCCTCCTGAGTGGAAATCTGACGCAAACTCAAGCAAAAACAAATATGGGGTTCACCGAATGGTTACAGAAAAAAAGGTCTTTTCTTGACTTCGCGACGAGGGGCATCTTACCATTTTCCTGGCCTGATTCAGGTTATCGAGAGCGTATTCATGATGCGACCATGGGCCGCCAGGAGATTCTGTGGAAGTTCCCGGAGCAGACGCCTTAAGGCAGTGGAAGACGGATGCTTGGAAAGCTCCCTCCATGGTAGCTTCCTACTACAATACGGTCAGCGACGACCATGGCAAGAACCGGCTGAAAAATCATATCGAATGTTCCCTATGCGAACGGTATTCCGTCGGCAACGACATTCTGGACGTGGGAATCGGTACTGGCCGCGCGTCCCTCCCTTTGGCCCGAAAGGGAAAGAAGGTCACGGGCACCGATAGCTCCGAGTCCATGCTGGAAGTCACGCGCCAACTGGCGGGAAACGTTCCGGTCACCCTCAAGGTGGCGGATGTGGAACGTCAACCCTTTCCGGATGCAAGCTTCGACACCGCCATGGCCCTCAACGTGGTCGTCCATTTCCGTGATTGGGAAAAGATCATGGCGGAGATGCTCCGGGTGGTCCGGCCCGGAGGGCGCGTGCTGTTTGACATCTATAGTTTGGACCATGAGTTGACTGCGGATCTCTGCACGGCGGGCAAGACGGAATACCGGGAAAACACCGTCGATTTCAGGAACTTCCTGTGCAGGGTCAAGGCCGAGGATATCGCAAAGGAAGCGACGAGGCAGGGAGCCACCTTGCATACCCTGATCCCGTTCAACCCCTTCTTCGGCGTTTCCAGATGGCCGTTCATGGTGGGCGGCAACCACAAGTGGCACCGCATGCTGAGCTGGTTCCATGAGGACGAGGCTCTTTTTGAATGCGCCCGCTTCCTGGAAGAGGACATCATCGGCAAGCTTTCGGTTTCTTTAGCACCAAAAATCATGGTGGTCCTGGAAAAGCGCGCCGACCCCGAGGCCAATGCCCGTTGGCTGCGCGATTACCGGAAGATGGAATCGGCGCTGTCAGCCGGAGTTTCGGCGGAAACCCTGGCGCCTTTCGTGGGGAAAGCCCCGGACGCATTGCGGGCCGCATTCGGAGCCCATGCCTCCCAAGGGC
Organism: Fibrobacteria bacterium; assembly: GCA_017881725.1. Taxonomy (GTDB): domain Bacteria; phylum Fibrobacterota; class Fibrobacteria; order UBA11236; family UBA11236; genus Chersky-265. The sequence goes on along the minus strand of JADGQO010000192.1, from coordinate 2,854 downwards.
GCGCCCGGGCCTATATGTACCGGGTTTGGAAACTACTGCATTCCGTGGGATTCGCGATGCGCCCCCACAGGATTTTTCCAACCGAAGTGGCCGAGGTTTTCTGGGAATGGCATCTGCAGGAAGAGGCGGACGAAAGGATGATCGGTTTTCTGCGCGAGTGGCGGATGCTGCCGGCCGTGCGCCGTACCTTGACCTATCGCAGCGTACCCCTTGCCGAAGGACTGTTCCACAGTCAGGCTCGCAATGCCTTCCGGTTATCCCGTCCGTTACCTGGAGGGTCAGACCATTAAGCAAACCGTCCTATTCAATCTCAATCGGGCAAATTGGGGATTGGTGGAAGCCTATCTCCGCCACTCCGGCCAGCATGCCTTGGTACCCCGGGGAGATCTTCTGGAGGCCCCTGAATTCGCCCCTTTCGCAGGGCGCCTGGCCGCCCTTGGCGCCCCGATATCCACCTCAGATGCACAGGCGGCCGAGGAAACCATCAACGCAGCCCAAGGCCGAATCCCATTCCTTTTCGTAGGAAAGGATTGGGAGGCGCTCTGCGCCAAATACGGGATGGATTCGGAAACCATGCGACAAGCGATGCGCCAGGATCTTTCCTCCGAGTGGGAAGAAAGCGTCCGGACCGTAGAGGCTTTGGATCGCGCGATGGAAGCCAACTCTATCCGCGCCCTTGTCCTTAACGACGAAAATGCCGCCGCGTCCAAGGCCATGGCCTTGTGGGCGCGCCACCGCCAAATTCCGGTCCTCCACATTTATGACGGCATGGCATTGGACGGCCAGTACGCCGGAATCGAGGACCTGCAGGCGGATGCCTTCGTCGTCTACGGCCCCAGGTCGGGCGAATCCTTCCAGGACATGGGTATGACGCCCGAACGCTTGGTGAATACCGGCAATCCGGCATGGGTGAAATTTTCCGAACTGATCGGCCTTAAGAAGAATTGCCGCGAAGCCCTTTCTCGACTACTGGGTTGGGGAAACGGTCCGCTGGTGGTTTTCGGGTCAACATTCGCGCCCTTCCGCACCCCGTCCTTGGATCCTGGAATCCTGTCCCATGTCCTCAGGGGCTTCTTCCGTTGTGCCAGGGAGATCCAGAAGGTCCGTCCCTCTACGATATGGGCGGTCCTATTGCGCCCCGGCGATCCGGCCGAATGCGAGGCGGAATTCGCATCCTGGGCGATCGAGGATGGGCTCGCACGTGGCTCCGTCCGTTTTTACCGTAACGAACCGGAACTTTTCCTGGCCGCCGCTCATGCGGTGGTCTCCGTGGATTCCACCTTGTCGGCCGAGGCGCTTCTGGTGGGCACCAGGGCCATCAATGTATATACGGATGCGGGCTGGAGGATCGGGCCCGCCTTCGCCGCGGACTTGGGTATCTCGGAAGTTACGGTAGATGGCCTGCAAGCCGAGATCCTAAAGGCGCTGGACCGGGGGGATCAGGATCCCAAAACCTTCACCGCCGCCGTTGCGGCATTCAATCCCCCACAGGCCGAGGATCCACTGAAGCCGCTTTTGGAATGGATTTCCGGCAAGCTACTGCCTGCCTGAGTCAGCCCGAAAGCCGACGTCCCAACATGAAGGCCTCGGCCGCATTCCAACCGGCCGTGGCTCCACGCCATCTCGCCAAATGTTCGACGGCCTCCAATGATCGCGGGTGGGGCCAAGGCCGCATTTCCGAGGCATAGGCCTTCAAGGCCTTCAATTTCAAAGCCAGTGTCGAAGATGCGTTCTCGAACCAATTGGGAGCGAATGTTTCCTCGGGAGATTGGACTTGCCATTCCGTGCTGGACGGCACTTCGAAGAAAAGCAGGGAATCCACCCGCTGACGTGGCAATGGCCTACAGGCCGTGACCACAGCCTGATGGACGACTCGGTGATCAACGTTCAAATCTCCCGCATGGTGGGTATACACCGCTTCCGGATGCAAGCGGCTGACGAGGTTCTCAATGATCTTTACCACGTCCAAGAGTGGGACGGAATCCATCCGGTTGTCGGGGAAGGCTTCCAGTGTGGTCGACTCGACTCCCAGGATGACATGGGCCTTATGCGCGGCCTTCGCCAATTCGGAAAGCCCCGCCGCATGCTTCGCGCGATCGCGCCGGCCGTCGCGGCTGGTGAGCCCTTCCGCCAGGATGAGGACATGGACGCGGTCGCCGTTGCGGGCATGCTTGGCCATGGTCGCGCCGCACCCGAGGACCTCGTCGTCGGGGTGGGCGGCTATCACTAGGACGTTCTTTTTCATCGCGGGACCGGGAATGGGATTTTGGAGGCGACCAGATTCCATATGGCGTGGCACCCGCCCGGGGGGAGTATCTTCTCCGTTACCTTATGTTCCAGGGAATCCAACGAGAAGTCCCGGAACAATTCCAGGAGATGGGCCTGATCCGAGAAGTGCACGCGGCCTACCTCGAAGAAGAGCCCGGAAGGGAAATCCTTTTTTGTATGGGCGTCCTCGCCGGGCCGTCCCAGAGGAAAATCCGAATGGGTGGTGGAGAACCAGTCTATGCCGATGAACTTCGCTCCTGGTTTCATAAGCACATTCACAAGGTGGAGACATCTCCCGATGGCTTCCGCATGGTTATGCGTGAGCGAGCTGCGATCGACGACGAGATCGAACGGGCCGGAAAAGGGGATTGCCGAAGTGAAATCCGCAACGGCGACCTTGCCTCGCAAGGCAGGGAATCTTCCGAGGAGATCCGCTACCATGGCGGGGCTGCCCTCGATCCCATGGTAATCCATCCCCAGGGAGAGGAAGAAGGGAATATTCGCGCCGGAGGCGCATCCCAGTTCCAGGACTTTAAGTCCGGAAACGTCGCCCCGGAAATGACGACGGCAGTGCGAAACTAGATCG
>JADGQO010000191.1 GCA_017881725.1 Fibrobacteria bacterium | reverse complement strand
TTGACCGACGTGGATTTGGGTGAACGCGAGCAGGAATTATGTACCCGCCTCAATCGGGACTGCGTCGGGTGGATGGCTGCGTCGCGCATTCCCATGGTCCATATTTCCAGTGATTATGTTTTCGACGGCGAAGCCGGTCCTTATTCCGAAACCGATCCCGTGAATCCTCTTTCCCATTATGGCCGCACTAAGTTTGAATCCGAAGCGTTGGCGCTTTCCGGTTGCGCCCGATCCATCGTCGTGCGCACTATGACGCTGTGGGGCAAATCGGGTGGGCCAGGGAAGGCCGGTAAGAGCGGGAAGATCAGCTTTGTGGAATTTGTCCGCAACTCGCTCGCGGCGGGAAAAACCGTGCGCATCGTGACGGACCAATTCGGCAATCCGACCCTGGCCGAGGACTTGGCCATCGGAATTTGGAAGTTAGTGTTGGGCGGAAAAAAAGGCTTGTATCACGTGGCTGGATCGGAATGGAACAGCCGCTTCCAGTGGGCCGAGGCGATTGCGGAATTTTATGGTTTGGACAAAAGTTTGATCCAACCTTGCGTGACGTCGGATTTAAAGCAATTGGCCCGTCGGCCTTTAAAATCGGGCCTACGCTGCGAAAAGCTGGCGATGGACACGGGCTTTGTACCCTTAGATGTGGCCGGACAATTACGCCGGGTCGACGAATCGGCGTGATCCGAGTAGAAAACTGGGAAACGAGAGTGCAATGGGCGGTTTTTCTATATTAGTCAACCTCGCGGAGGGATGCGCAACAAGCATTTTTCCCACCTCATAACTATGGCCAAAACCCTCGTCATCATCCCTACTTATAACGAGATGGAAAATCTCCCCATGCTGCTGGAAAAAATCGCAGTCCAGGGATTAAACTTGGAAATTTTGATCGTGGATGACGGCTCTCCCGACGGCACCGGGGACTGGGTCCAGGGGCAATTGGCGAGCAGGCCCGAATTGCATTTGTTGCGGCGGGCCGGAAAAATGGGATTGGGCACGGCCTATGTCGCCGGTTTCAAATATGCCATCGCCAACGGCTATGATTACGTGTTCGAAATGGACGCGGATTTCTCGCATAATCCGGAATACCTCCCAAAATTTCTGGATGAAATCCAAAACCAGGATCTGGTACTGGGCAGCCGGTATATCCATGGAGTGACGGTTGTGAATTGGCCGATGAGCCGATTGCTGCTCAGTTATTTCGCTAACATGTACGCGCGCTGGGCGACGGGCCTCCCGGTGCAGGACGCCACCGGTGGATTCAAATGCTTCCGCGTTTCCGCCTTGAAGTCCCTGAACCTCGACAAGATCAAAGGCAACGGCTATTCCTTCCAAATCGAAGTGAATTACAAAATGTGGAAAAAGGGTTTTCGCATCAAGGAAATCCCCATCATTTTCGCCGACCGTGTCATGGGCCAGTCCAAAATGTCCGGTCAGATCATCAAAGAGGCCCTTTTCCTCATTCTCCGTTTGCGCTTCGGGAACGTGGATTGAGTTCCTTTCTGCGCAACCTGCCCGGCTATCGCCCCAAGCCCGGCATGCGTTTGCCCGGCGCTGACGATTTGCCCGCGCTGGAAGCCCAAGTGGATTCCGAACCTTCTCTGCATTCCGGCGCGCCCGGAATTTCCGTGGTGATTGTTTCGTACAATGTCCGCGAATACTTGGACGCGTGCCTGCAAAGCGTTTACCATGCGGCGAAGAAATTCGCCGGGGTTCTGGAAATCATCGTCTTCGACAATGATTCCCGGGACGGCACCTTGACCCTGCTCAGGCCCCGGTATCCGGACATCATCTGGCTCAAGTCGGATCGCAATCTCGGGTTCGGCACCGGATGCAACCGCGGCGCGGCTGTGGCCACGCGCGATTTGGTTTTATTCCTCAATCCAGACACCTTAATCAGCGAAAACACCTTGCAAGTGATGTGGGATTTCTTCCAGTCCCAGCCCCATATCGGCGTGGCCGGATGTAAAATCGTGAACCGGGACGGCAGCCTGCAACTGGCCTGCAAGCGTTCGTTCCCCTCTCCGCAGGTGGCCGCGTTTAAGTTCATGGGCCTGTCGGGACTGTTCCCGCGCAGCCGCGTCTTCGGCCGCTACAACCTGACTTTCCTGGACGAGAACAAGACCCACGAAGTCGACGCCGTGAGTGGATCGTTCCTGTGCGTGCGCGCGGATTTGTTCCGCAAGGTCTCCGGGTTCGACGAGGACTTCTTCATGTACGGCGAGGATTTGGATCTTTGTTTCCGGATCAAATTGCTCGGCAAACGCAACTTTTATCACCCGGAAACCACGGCCATCCATTTCAAAGGCGAAAGCGCGAAGAGCCGTCCCTTCCGGTCCTTCCTCTATTTCTACGAAGCGATGGTCATTTTTTCGAAAAAACATTTCGAGTTGCGCGCGCTGCCGCTCATCCTTTTCTATCTCGGCGCGACCGTGCTGGGCTTGGTCAATTTCGCCTACTCGCGGTTCCAACGCTGGCAACGCTGGGGAGCGGATTTGGTGCTCGTGAACGGCATCCTGGCCGTGATGACTTTCGTCTATATGGGATATCTGGGGATGTCTTCGCCGTATCACACCGATCGCGGCCTGTATTTTTTCTGGCATGCCCTGGTATCGGTTTCCGTGCTGGTCCCCATGGCCTATATCGGGGATTATGGCCGCTTGGTGCAGAAATTGAAAACCGTGTTTTCGACTTTATGCGTTTCCTTCCTGGGTTTTTTCGCCCTGTCGTTTTTCATCCGCGAGGAGGCCTACTCGCGCGTGACCTTCGCCTTGGCGGCCTTGTTCAGCATCGGAAGCCTGACCGCCTGGCGTTTCCTGACCGCCACCGGAAGTCGGTTCCTGGCCAAGGTGATGGGTTCCACGAAAAGAGTTGCCATCCTGGGCAGCAACGGCCGGGCGCGCCGGCTGGCGGAATTGATCCAGCAGGATCAGTTGGACGGCTATGAATTCGTAGGCTTCATCAACATGGGCGGCAACCGTAGTTTGCAGGACATCTCGCAAAACCTGATCGGCGATTTGCAATCGCTGCCCGCCATCGTCAAAAAGGTGGAGTTGCATGGCGTAGTCATCGCCGTGGACGAAGGGGCGTTTCAGACGGCCGTGAAAATCCTTTCCGAAAAGCCGAACCATGATCTGGAAGTCAAGCTGCTGGTGGGCGATCCGGAACCCGGCGAAATCAGCCTGATCGATCTCAATTTTGGGAAATGAACGTAACCGCAGTGTTACCTGGTTAAACGAAGGACGATATGCCCATACCTAAAGGACCCCATCTCGAGTTCGAGCAGCCCGTCGTCGAGTTGTCGATGAAGATCGAGGACTTGCTCAAAAACTCCGAAATCAAATCCTCCGACGTGAAGGATTTGATCGCCAAAAAAGAAGCCCTGCAAAAGAAAATCGCCGGCAAGCTCACGGCTTGGAACCGCGTGGAATTGGCGCGGCGCTCAGGACGGCCCTACACGCTCGACTATGTAGCCAGCATCTTTTCCAATTTTGTTGAGTTGCACGGAGACCGCTACTTCGGCGACGATCCGGCCCTCATATGCGGGCTTGCCAAGCTCGACGGAAAGTCCGTCATGATCATGGGCCATCAAAAGGGCAAGGATACCAAGGAAAGCATCCGCCGCAATTTCGGCATGGCCCACCCGGAAGGTTATCGCAAAGCCCTGCGTTGCATGAAAATGGCCGAGAAGTTCAAATTGCCGATCATCACCTTTATCGATACCATGGGCGCTTATCCCGGCATCGGCGCGGAAGAACGCGGGCAGGCCGAAGCCATCGCCCGCAACCTGATGGAGATGTCGGTGCTGCGGGTACCCATCCTATGCATCGTCATCGGGGAAGGCGCCAGCGGCGGGGCCATCGGAATCGGAATCGGCGACCGTTTGCTCATGCTGGAAAACGCCTGGTTCGGAGTCATCTCTCCGGAATCGTGCAGCGCGATTTTATACGGCGACAGCTCGAAAAAGCAGGAACTCAGCGAGACGATGAAAATCACGGCGACGGATCTGCACGAACTGAAGATCATCGATCGCATCATCCGGGAGCCTCTGGGGGGAGCGCATTGGGATCCGGAGCAGATGTACCGCATCCTCAAGGGTGTGATGGCGGAGGAATTGGACTCCCTCAATAAATTCGAAATCGATGACTTGGTGGAAAAACGGATCGCCAAACTGGCCGCAATGGGCCAATTCGCGGGATAGAGGAAATATGGTCGATAAAGAACTTTTAGACATGCTGTGTTGCCCGGAAACCAAGGAAGACGTTTTTTTGGCCGACCCGGCGCTGATTGTCGCCCTGAACGAACGCGTTGCGGGAGGCCAAGTGAAGAACCGGGGAGGGGAAACCGTCGCGGAAAAGCTGGATTCCGGCCTGGTCCGCGCGGACAAGAAATTTCTCTACCCGATACGCGAAGACATCCCCATTATGCTGATAGATGAGGCAATTCCCCTTGAAGGTTTGATATAGTTAGTGGTGCCCTACCGTGGTCAGGCTTGGTCTTGGCCGGGGCGTGCGCCGCGCGTTGATTCGTAGCGGGATTTTTTCGGACTGGGCGATGGCATCCGTTGCGACGGGGGATTCATGAGCATCCAATATACAGCGAACCAATTGCAACGCAAATTCCCAGGGCCTCCGGGATCGCCGGGGTTTGCGCGCCTGGCGGATACTTTGCGCGCGGAAGGGCGTTGGGACGAAGCGATCCAATTGTGCCAGGAGGGCCTGCGTCTGAGGCCCTTCCAACTTTCGGGATATTTAGTCTTGGGGAAATCCCTGACGGAATCCGGGCGCTTGGACGAGGCGCGTGAACAATACGAAGGCGCGCTGCGCCTGGATCCGCGTTGTCTTTCCGCCATGCATGGTTTGGCGAATATCGCGTCGCAACTCAATTGGGCCGATGCTGCCGCCGGGTATTATCGGTCCATCCTGGCCGTTGAGCCGTGGGATCGCCAAGTTCGCGAAATGTTGGGCAATGAGCCCGTGGGAAGCCGTTCAGCTGCGGATGCGACCGCATACGCGCCCATCCCCGCCGCCCCTCCCGCGCCTGGTCTTGCGGGATCCCCTGAATCGGAAACCTTCGCAAAGCCATCGGGACTCGAAGGCGACGTGATGGAAGTCAATCTGAATGAAATCGCCGATTACCTTCCTGCGGACGATATCGAAGCGGGGGCCGAGGATTTATCCTTGGCGGACGCATTGTCGGATCTGCCTCCGGATTCCGCGCCGACGCGCTCCTCGGTTTCCCATACCGCAGACGTCCCTCTCGAACCGACACCCTCGGACATTTTGAAGGCCGAGCCATTGGATGAATCGTCTTCCGAGGCCGGATCGCCCGCGCCTATTTCCGGACAGGATGTGGAAGATCGTCTCGACTCCTTGTTTGGAGACGATGATGCCGGGCTCCCGGCTTCGGCTTCCGCGACTTGGACCGCAGCCCCCGCAGCTCCGGACTCGCGAATGCTACCGGGCGGCAGCGACGATGCGACGGAAACCAATTACATCCCTATCGGCGATCCCGGGGATGCCACCACCATCCAAACCAAAGCCATTTCCTTAAGCCCCGACGTTTCGGACTCGGCATTTCCGACCTACGGCAAAGATGAAATCATCGGGACTGAATTCGCATCGCCCGGCCCAGGCGACCGTGTGGAAGGGACGGACATCGAGGACCGGTTGGACGCCTTGTTCCACTTGACCGATGGGGATGTCGCTGCGCCGCCTGCGGACGATTCGCCCGCCGACGAATTCGGAGCGCTGACCCACGCCATCGAGGCCGATACGCACGAGGGCATGGCGGAAACGATGGCCGTACCCGCCGAGGCGGATTTGCCTGAACCCCAGCTCGTGGAAGAAGAGGGCTTGCACGACACCGATGTGGTCATCACGCTGGGGAACGCGTCGAATCCCGGGAATGAGCCGGTGGTGACCGGCGCGGACGTCGCCGACAAACTGGACGATATGTTCGGGGTGGAAAAACCCAAATCCTTCCAGCGTGGACCGGTCTATGGCGAACAGTCCCACGAATCCATTGCCACCGCTGCCCCAGCCGCCCCCGCCGTGGTTCCCGCTCCCGCAGCTCCCGCTGCAACCAGCTTCGCGGAGCCGCCTCCGCCTCCGCCGTTTGGGGACGTGATGTCCACCGAATCTATGCTGCCGTTAGGATGGCTCTCGGACGCCGGCCCCCAAATCACGGGCGCCGACATCGAGGACCAGCTCGACAAGATCTTTCAAATGGAAAACGGCAAGGAATTCGATGCGGCCGCGCAGAGTAACTTGGATGTTACGTTGTCTCCAGGGGTAGGGGAAATCCCCGATGATTATTCGCCGGGCGATGAGGCGGACAAGACCATGATTATGCCGGCGATGCGCGATCCGGAGAGCTCGGACGCAGATGCTCGCAACGGCCAAGGGTCGGATCCAAAGGCGCGCGCAACGGGAGTCCCGCTCGAACCAGGTTTGCAGGAAAGCGTATCGGAATGGCTGACCCAGCATAACGATGCCGCGGACTTGGATGAGGCCGCGATCCGCTTCGACGAATCGAATCCCATTATCGTACAAGAGGATGTCGCTTCCGGATTCGCCGGGGCATCCGAGGAAACCTCCTCCGCCATCTTGCCGGAGGAAAGTTTCGGCATGTTGGCGCCCGAAGACGCCACCTCGTTTCCGCAGACCGAATCCATGGAAATGGTGGATGGCGCGGATGTGGCGGAGAGATTGGATGAGCTTTTCGCTTCCCAGGAAACCGAGCCCACCGGATCGGAAACTTTGGGAATGGAAATCCTCCCTGATGCCGGCCTGGCGACGGAAGAGAACCTGGTTTCCGGAGCGGAAGTCGCCGCCCGCTTGGATGATATGTTCGGCGTTGAGGGTTCCGGTTCGCGGTCCGGTACCGAGGAACGCCCCATGGAATCTGGGATTCCCGCGTCCATGGGAGTCGAATCGACCCAGTCAGCTACACAGGAGGAACTCAGCCCGGCCGGCGAACCGCCCATCTTGGACGCCTTCAGTGCGGGTATCATCGAGCCGCTGCGCTTGGATGACGAGGTTTTGGACCCGCCGTCGCAAGCGGATCAGCGGCCCCAGCCCTCCGTGGACCAGGCTCCGCTCAAACCCTCGCCCGTCTTGCCTCCCATGCTGGACGAGGAGGACGCTTTCCCGGCCGATGAGGAAATGCCGCAGCGGGATGGCGCGGGAGCCAATGTTGCCACGGTCACCCTTGCGGAAATATATTTCCAGCAAGGTTTAAGGGAGCAGGCGCTTCAGATTTACCGCCAGCTCCTGGAACGGGAACCCGGGAACGACTCCGTCCGTACGCGGATCCAGGAGATTGAAGCCAGCAAGCCTGACGGCGAAAACCGGGGACCGGATTCGGATCCCCGCCGTCCCAGGCCGGGTTTAAAAGTTCCGAAGCGGAAAAAGTAGGCCGGTATTTACCGGAAAGGACGAGCATGCAATTGAATGACGTGGCCTCCCTGGTCAAACTGCTGGACAAGAGCAGCCTCACCGAGATCAGTTTCAGCGACGAAAACTCCAAGGTCGTGCTGAAAAAGGAGGTCTTCCGCGACGCGCCCATCCACATGGGCATGATGCCGCAAATGGCGCCCGTAGCTGCGTTGGCCCCTGCTTCGGCAGTACCATCGGCTCCGGGTGTCGCGACTCCGGCCGCCGCCGCTGCAGCCGCCGCAGAAAAGGCTTCCAAGTTCAAGGAAATGACCTCGCCGATGGTCGGCACCTTCTACGCGAGCTCATCCCCCGGGGCCCCGGCCCTGGCGCAAGTGGGCGCGACGGTCAAAGCGGGACAAGTCCTCTGCATCATCGAAGCGATGAAGATCATGAACGAGATCGAATCCGATCTGAGCGGCGTGATCGAGGAAGTCTGCGTGGCGAACGAAACGCCCGTGGAATACGGCACGGTGCTGTTCCGCATCAGGCCAAGCTAGCATGAACATTGAGTCCCTCCTGAAGGAGATGGTGGCCCGTAACGCGTCCGACTTGCATCTGCGCGTGGGCGGCCAACCGGCCTTCCGGATCAACGGGGAGCTGTACCGACTCCAGAACGAGCGAATTACGCCCGAGCAAATGGATCAGTTCATCCTCGATTTGATGGACCGCAACCAAAAGGCCAAGTTCGACGAAAACCTGGAGTTGGATTTCGCCATCGGGATTCGCAATATCGGCCGCTTCCGCGTGAATACGTTCCGCCAGCGCGGTACTCCCGCCTTGGCCATCCGCGCCATCATCGGCGTGGTCCCGGCTTTCGAGCAACTGGGGCTTCCGGAAGTGATTCGCGACTTGTCCTTGCGCAAGCGCGGGCTTATCCTGGTCACCGGCACCACGGGCTCCGGCAAGTCGACCACTTTGGCGTCGATGATCGATCATATCAACGAGCATGCCTCATCGAACATCGTGACGATTGAAGATCCCATTGAATTCCTATACAAGGACAAGAAAAGCATCATTTCCCAGCGCGAGATTGCCTCGGACACCAACGGCTTTCCGGTAGCCCTGCGCTCCGCCTTCCGACAGGATCCGGACGTGATTCTGGTCGGCGAAATCCGTGATCAAGAGACCATGCAAATCGCCCTTACAGCGGCCGACACGGGGCATCTGGTCATGTCCACGCTGCATACGATGAACGCCGTCGAAACGGTCAACCGCATCGTGTCGTTTTTCCCGCCGCACCAGCACCAGCAGATTCGGCTCATGCTGTCCAGCACCTTAGTCGCCATCATCACCTTGCGCCTCTTGGCCCGCAAGGACGGGCGCGGCCGCGTGCCCGCCTGCGAAATCATGGTCAACAACGCTTCCGTCCGAGAACTCCTGAACCAACCCGAGAACACACACATGATTGACGCCAGCATCCGCGAGGGCTACACCCAATACGGATCGCAATCTTTCGACCAAAGCATATTGCGCCTTTACCAGGACGATCTCATCAACTATGAGACCGCCCTGCGCGCCGCCACTAACCCGGACGACTTCGAATTGAAAGTGCGCGGCGTGGAAGGAACCTCGGACCGGAGTTGGATGCTCGGTGTTTAAAAAAATCCTCATCGCCAATCGCGGCGAAATAGCCCTGCGTGTCATTCGATCCTGCAAAGAACTCGGCATTAAAACCGTAGCCGTGCATTCCACGGCCGATACCCCCTCCCTGCACGTGCACTTCGCCGACGAGGACATCTGCATCGGGCCGCCCAATTCCAAGGCCAGCTACCTCAACATGAAGCAGATCCTGTCGGCGGCGGAACTGACCAACGCCGACGCCATCCATCCGGGGTACGGCTTCCTGTCCGAGAACGCGAAGTTCGCCGAAATGTGCGGCGAAAACCGCATGACCTTCATCGGCCCGTCGCCGGATTCCATCCGTTCCATGGGCGACAAGAGCTCGGCCAAGGCCACCATGAAGGCCGCGGGCGTGCCTACCATTCCGGGGTCGGACGGTATCGTGCATAATCTCAAGGACGCCGTGAGCGCCGCCAATGTCGTGGGTTATCCCGTAATCGTTAAGGCCACGGCCGGTGGTGGCGGACGCGGCATGCGCGTCGCTTTGAACGAGGACGAACTTAAGAAGCTGTACCCGGTCGCGTCTTCGGAAGCGCTGGCTTGCTTCGGAAACGGCAACGTGTACTTGGAACGCTATTTCACCGAACCGCGCCACGTCGAAATCCAATTGTTAGGGGATCGACATGGCAATATGGTGTACCTCGGCGAGCGCGACTGTTCCATCCAGCGCCGCCATCAGAAACTCATTGAGGAAAGCCCGAGCCCGGCCGTAACGCCGGCGATACGTGCCAAAATGGGCGAGGTCGCTGTGGCCGGGGCCAAAGGGGCCGGCTATTACAACGCGGGCACCATCGAATTTCTCTTCGACGCCAAGGATTCCTCCTTCTTCTTTATGGAAATGAACACGCGCATCCAGGTGGAGCATCCGGTGACCGAGGCGGTTACGGGCATTGATTTGGTGCGGGCGCAAATCCTGGTCGCGGCCGGGGAAAAGCTGGAGTTCACCCAAAAGAGCATTGAGTTCGACGGCCACGCCATCGAGTGCCGTATCAACGCCGAGGATCCTTTCAACGATTTCAAGCCGAGCCCGGGAACCATCACGGATTTCCACCTGCCCGGCGGCATGGGCGTGCGCATCGATACCCATTGTTATAGCGGCTACGTGGTTCCGCCCAATTACGACAGCATGATCGCCAAGCTCATCGTGCACGCGCCTACGCGCCAGCAAGCCATCGCCCGCATGTTGCGCGCCTTGGATGAATTCGTAATCGTCGGCGTGAAGACCACTATTCCGCTCCACAAGCGGGTACTGGGCCACCCGTTGTTCGCCAAGGGCGATTACAGCACCAAATTCCTGGAGCAACACCCCGAGCTTTTCACCGAGAAAAAAGATGGTTAATTCCCGATCCGGCGCTGCCAAGCGCAAAAGCATTTCCTCCGCCCGGGAGTTGACCGGCGTATTCCCCGCCGTGTTCACGCCGCTTAACGCGGATGACCCCGCGCGTCTGCGCAACACCATCGACTACGCCAAGGCCAAAATCATCATCGATGATTTGATCGCTGCCGGTGTGGATGGGTTGGTTCCCGTGGGGACCACGGGTCAAAGCCCGACGGTGAGTACGAAACAGCATTTGGACATGATCAAGTTCACGGTCGACTACGTGGACGGCCGCGTACCCATCATCGCCGGAGCCGGTTCCAACTGCACGCGCGAGTCGGTGGACATGATCCAAGCCATCCATCGCGAAGCGGGCGAACTCGCCTGCCTGTGCGTGACGGGGTACTACAACAATCCGCCCCAGGAAGGCCTGGTCGCGCATTATGAAACCTTGGCCAGGGAAACCGGGGCCAAAATCATCATTTATAACGTGCCCGGCCGTACCGCGAGTTATTTGGAGGCCGACACTTTAATCCATCTCGCGCGGAACGCCAATATCATCGGGCTGAAGCAAAGCGTGGACTTCAAGAATCCCGGCAAGCCTCAGGACGACACGCGGGCGGTTATCCAGGGAGTAAGCTCCGACGAGCTTTCCGTGGTCAGCGGCGAGGACGATTCCTTGTTCGCCATCCTGGCGTTGGGCGGAAGCGGAATCATCACCGCGTCGGGGAACATCCCCGAAGTCGCCAAGGCCTACGGCGCCATCATCAAAGCGTATCGCGACGGTGATCACAAAATGGCGGAAAGCCTCCAGGCTGGGTTGGATCCCATCATAAAGGCCGTTTTCTGCCGTAAGAATCCGGTGCCGTTGGGCACGTTCTTCAACTCCCCGCTTTATCTGCCCCTGGTTCCGGTCCGGGAAACCAAGGGCGGTGAAGAAGCGCACGCACGTATTCTGGAGTTGATTTCCACGTCGGCGCCGAGTCTGAAAAAATACCACGGGAAGGGATAATCCATGAAAGCTCTCCGCTCATTGATTGGGTCCGCGACACGCGCAAAAATTTTGCTCTACTTGAGTGTGTACAAGGAGACCTATCCGCGGGA
>JADGQO010000190.1 GCA_017881725.1 Fibrobacteria bacterium | reverse complement strand
TGGGCTTTCAAAGCATGCGCTCCAAAAGCGCCCAATGCCACTCCTAAGAATCCCAGCGTTCCGGCGATGCGTATCATGTCCATGAACCAAATTTAATCACTCGGGTCAACTCCGCCCGGCCTTTCTCCTCCGGGTCGAACCTGTTATATTTTCGCCGTCCAGCAAACACGAATTCCCTTGGGGGGAATTTCCATCCAAAGAGGTTGCGCATGTCAGGTAACATTGAAAGCGTCTTGAATGAAACTCGGACCTTTCCCCCCAATGAAGCCTTCACTAAACAAGCCGCGATTTCCTCCTGGGCTCAATACGAGTCGATGTACAAGGAATCGATTCAGGATCCCGAAAAATTCTGGGGCGATGTTGCCGGCCAATTGCACTGGTTCAAAAAATGGGACCGCGTCCGCAATTGGGATAATCCTCCCTTCGCGAAATGGTTCGAGGGCGGCAAAACCAACCTCGCCTACAATTGCCTCGATAAGCATTTGAACACCTGGCGTCGTAACAAGGCCGCCATCATCTGGGAAGGCGAACCCGTGGGCGAACGCCGTACCCTGACCTACCTGGAGTTACATCGGCAGGTATGCAAATTCGCCAATGTATTGAAGTCGCGCGGCATCCAAAGCGGCGACTCCGTGGCCATTTACATGCCCATGGTTCCGGAATTGACCATCGCCATGCTGGCCTGCGCGCGCATCGGCGCGGTGCATTCCATTATCTTCGGCGGGTTTTCCGCGCCAGCCTTGGTGGATAGGATCCATGACGCGTCCACAAAAATGGTGATCACGGCTGATGGCGGTTATCGTCGCGGTGCCGTCGTACGGTTGAAGGATACGGTGGATGAGGCTCTCAAGAATTGCCCGACCGTGAAAAGCTGCGTGGTCGTGAAGCGCTGCAACATCGATGTGGGGATGACGGAGGGCCGCGACTTTTGGTATGCCGATCAAATGCATAAGGCCCATGCCCATTGCCCGGCCGTGGAATTGGATTCCGAACACCCGCTGTTCGTTCTCTACACCTCCGGAAGCACCGGCAAGCCGAAAGGCATTCTCCATACCACCGGCGGATACATGGTGGGCACCTATTTGACTACCAAGTACGTTTTCGATATCAAGGAAGACGACACCTATTGGTGCACGGCCGACATCGGCTGGGTGACCGGGCATAGCTACGTCACCTACGGGCCGCTGAATACCGGCGCCACCGTATTGATGTACGAAGGCGCGCCGAATTTTCCCGAATCCGATCGTTTCTGGAAAATAATCGAGCGCTACAAGGTGTCGATTTTTTACACCGCCCCGACAGCCATCCGCGCCTTCATGAAATGGGGCGACGAGCATCCCAAGAAGCACGATCTTTCCAGCCTGCGCCTTCTCGGTTCGGTAGGCGAGCCCATCAATCCGGAAGCCTGGATGTGGTATCACGAAATGATCGGCGGCAAGCGCTGTCCCATCGTGGACACCTGGTGGCAAACGGAAACGGGATCCATCATGATTACTCCCATCCCGGGAGTTACTCCCACCAAGCCCGGTTCGGCGACCTTTCCATTTTTCGGCGTCGAGCCGGCTATCGTGAATGATAAGGGGGAAGAATTGGCGAACGGCCAGGGAGGATTCCTCGTCATCAAACAGCCATGGCCTTCCATGCTGCGCACCTTGTTCGGCGCGGATGATCGGTATAAGGAAGTTTACTGGGAGCGCTTCGCCAAGCAAGGATGGTATTTGGCCGGCGATGGCGCGGTGCGCGATAAGGACGGATACATCTGGATTCTGGGCCGCATCGATGACGTGCTCAACGTGTCCGGTCATCGCCTTTCGACCATGGAAGTGGAAAGCGCCCTGGTGGCGCATGCCGCCGTGGTGGAATCCGCCGTGGTCGGTTTCAAGCATGAAGTCAAGGGTGAAGGTATCGCCGCCTTTGTCATCCTGGGCAAGGGCCAGGACAAGGGGCACGGCACCGCCGAAGCCCTGAAGTTGCATGTGCGCAACATGATCGGCGCCATCGCGGTGCCGGATCAAATTCACTTTACCGACGCGCTTCCGAAAACGCGCTCGGGAAAAATCATGCGGCGGTTGTTGCGTGACGTGGCTAACGGCGTCGATACCAAAGGCGATATGACCACGTTGGAAGATTTGACCGTGCTGGCCAAGCTTCGCTCCGACGAGGAGTGACGGTCCCGTGAGGGCGGCCGCGAAGCCGCCCCCGGCCATTTTTCGCTCCGCATAGTAACCTATAAGTTACCCTAATTATTTGTCTAATCCGGTTCGAACCCAACGGCTCTAAGCGAGTGGTTGGGGTGATTGGAGGGATATTCCTGATTTATTAGCTTCTCCCCACTAGCCCAGAAACTGCTCACCCACGGGGCTAAAGGGAGTACTACGATGCAAAGCCTTTCCATCCGCAAGAATCTTTTCGTCAAAGTTGCCTTGGGCGTTACCGTGCTTACCATCGCCGCCTCGGCGCAATCGCCGGCGCCGGCGCCAGCGGATACAGCCAAGCAGGGTTGGTCGCGCAAGTTGGACGGGACTTTGAATATCGCCCAATCGAGCTATGATAATTGGGCCAAAGGTGGGACGGACGCCTTGAGCTATACACTGAATCTGGGCGGGCTGGCGGTGCTGGAGCTGGAAAAGTTTTCCTGGTCCAATCGAGCCAAGGCCGTGTACGGTCGAACCAAGGAAGGCGATAAGGGTTCGCGCAAATCCGCCGATGAACTGGATTTCGAAAGCATCCTGACCTACAAGGTCTCCAAGCTGGTGAATCCCTTCGCATCGGTGGCGGCGTTGACCCAATTCGGGCCGGGTTTCGATTATACCGATTACGACAAGGATCCGACCAAGCCGCGCATCCAGAATTCCGATTATTTCAATCCGGCCTATTTCACCCAGACGGTCGGCGTAGGCGTGGAGCCGTTGAAAGCATTAAAGGAACGTATGGGTTTTACCATGAAGCAAACCGTCGGCAAATACGGTTTCAAAGAAATGAATAAGGACTTCAAGCAGGAATACGGCTTGAGTTCCATCACAGAGTACGATTATTCGTTCAACGAAAATATTTTGGCGGCCACGCGGTTGGAAGTGTTTACGAATTTCAAGGGCTGGGACGAAGTGGATGGCCGGTGGACCAATAAGTTAACGGCCAAAATGAACAAGTTCCTGAACGTCAGCTTCGAGTACGAAAAAATGTATGACAAGGATTTGAGCGACAGCGATCAAACCCGGGAAGCCCTGTCGATTGGCATCTCCTTCCTTTCCCTTTAATACGAGGAGCGGAAAAATGGCGGTAAAGCATCGCTGGACTTTTTTCCGGGCCGGCGGATTCGATCAAGTCAAGCTCGAGTCCGGCGTGGATTTGATGAATCTGGACAGCCTGGATCAGAAGCTCTGGGTGGCTCTGGCTTGTCCCACGCGCGGTTTGGAAATCGACGCACGCACTTTGGAGTTGATCGACTCCGACAAGGATGGTCGGGTGCGCGCGGATGAATTGACCGCAGCGGTGCGTTTCGCCGGGCAAAGCCTTAAAAATCCGGACGAATTGTTGAAGGGCTCAAAGGCCCTAGCGTTGGCGGACATCAACGACTCCACGCCGGAAGGGAAAAGCCTGCTCTCCTCCGCGCGGCAGATTTTACGCAATATCGGCAAGGTCGACGCGCAGACCATTTCCGTGGAAGACGTTTCGGATCCGACCCGGATTTTTACCGGGACGGCTTTCAACGGTGACGGGAAAATCACGGAATCGTCGACGGACGACGAAGGGTTGAAAACCGCCATTCGCGAGGTCATGGAGTGTGTCGGCAGCGTGGCCGATTTATCGGGCCAGGCCGGTATCGATGCCGAAAAGGTGGACGCATTTTTCGCGGAAGCCAAGGCTTTGCATGCTTGGTTCGAGGAGGGTGAGGCGGATGCCGCCAAGGTATTTCCGTTGGGGCGCGAGGCGGCGGCGGAGGGTTTCGCGGCCATCGCGGCGATACGCGCTAAGGTCGACGATTATTTCGGGCGTTGCCGGCTCATCGCGTTCGACAATCGCGCCGAAGCGGCCCTGAACCGTCAGCCGGAAGAGTACCTCGCTATCGGCATGAAGGAGTTGAACCTCTCTGCATCCGAGGTCAGCGCCTTTCCGTTGGCCCGCGCCGCCGCCGGCCAACCGCTTCCGTTGCGCGGCAAAGTGAATCCGGCGCACGTCGATGCCGTTTCCCGGTTCCGGGACACCGTCATTGCGCCCATCCTGGGAGCGCGCGATGAACTGAGCGAGTCCGATTGGCTGAAAGTCCTCGAAACTTTTACGCCTTATATGGACTGGATGGGAAAGAAACCCGGCGCGCGCGTGGAAAAGTTGGGGGTTAAACGCGTCAACGAACTCTTATCCGGCAATGTCCAAGCGTCCTTGATGGAATTGATCGCCAAGGATAAAGCGCTGGAATCGGAAACGGCGAATATTGAAAAAGTCGAAAAACTGGTGCGCTTCCACCGCGACATCGCCTTGCTCTGTACCAATTTCGTGAACTTCAAGGATTTTTATGATGGGGAAGACCCGGCGGTTTTTCAGGCCGGCACCCTTTACCTGGACCAACGCGCCTGCCGTTTGTGCTTGCGCGTCGAGGATCCCGCCAAGCACGCGACCATGGCCGGATTGGCCGGCGCGTATTTGGCCTATTTGGATTGCTCGCGCGTAGGCGAACCCAAAATGCAAATTGTGGCGGCATTTACCGCCGGCGATGGCGACAATCTCATGGCCGGCCGCAACGGAATCTTTTACGATCGCAAGGGCCGCGATTGGGATGCCACCATAGTGAAAATCGTGGATAACCCCATTAGCATCGGTCAGGCTTTCTGGTCTCCGTACAAAAAATTCGTCCGATACTTGGAAGAACAGGTAACCAAGCGGGCCGCTGTCGCCGATGCAGAAGCGCACGACAATCTCGCGGCAACCGCAAGCACGGCGGCCAATATCGATAAGACCAAACCGGCCCTGGTGCCGAAAAAAATCGATGTCGGTACGGTGGCGGCCATCGGCGTTGCGGCCGGCGCAATCGGCACTTTCGCAACCGCCTTGATCGGGTATGCGACCGGGGTTTTCAAACTTGGATTTCTGCCCACCCTGGCCGCCATTGTGGGGTTGGTCGGCCTGATCTCCATGCCCGCCGTCGTCATGGCTTATATCAAATTACGCAAGCGCAACCTGGGCCCCATCCTCGACGCTAATGGCTGGGCCGTCAACGCCAAGGCGAAAATCAATGTGCCCTTCGGCGCTACCTTGAGCAGCGTGGCCAAGTTGCCGCCGGGATCCAAACGGGATTCCGGAGATAGGTACGCCGAAAAAGGGTTTCCCTGGAAAACGCTGATTGGATTTTTAGTCCTCCTTTATTTAGCCTTCCGCTGGTATTCGGGTTCATTCGATCACGTGCTGCCCGGCCCCATGCGATCCATTGAGGTGCTCGGGAAATGGGCGCCGCATGCGTCCGCGCCCTTAAATCCGAATCCAAAAGCCGAAATCCCGGCGTCCACGGAGGCCGCAGGTTCGCCCGCACCGTGATTGGAGCGGAAAGTATTTCTATTCTTCCTTCATGACTTTCGAAGCAATGGTCCGGCTGGCATTGGAGCGGAAACGCGACATGCCCGCGGGTAAATCAACCACCGCCCTGTTTGAAAAAGGCGCGCACGGCATCGGGAAAAAACTGGTCGAAGAAGCCGCCGAAAGCTGGATGGCCGCCCGTTTTGAAACCCAGGACGCATTGTCCCTGGAACTGTCCCAAGTCCTGTATTATGTGGCCTGCATGATGGCCGAAAAGGGCTTGACCCTTGAAGAGGTGTACAAGCATTTATGATCAAGGTCGCGCTTCCTAACAAAGGCCAGTTGTTCGAACCCACCATGGATCTCTTGGCTGCGTGCGGTTACAAGGTGAGCAAATCCCTGCGTTCCCTCAGCACATTGGATTCCGAAAACGACGTGGAGTTTTTCTTCCTGCGTCCCGGCGATATTCCTTTGTATGTGGCCAATGGC
The DNA here is from genome assembly GCA_017881725.1 of Fibrobacteria bacterium. Classification (GTDB taxonomy): domain Bacteria; phylum Fibrobacterota; class Fibrobacteria; order UBA11236; family UBA11236; genus Chersky-265. Next base: position 17,553 of record JADGQO010000190.1, on the reverse strand, counting down.
ATTCTCGACGCGGGAGTGACCGGAATGGATTTCGTGGCGGAAAAAGGGGTGACGCCCATCTGCATGGTGCAATTGAGCTATGGCAAATCCAAGCTCTGCGCCGCCGTCCCCAACGAGAGCCCCGCGCATACCCTGGCGGATTTGCACGGCAAGAAAATCGCCACTTCGTTTCCCAATATCGTCCAGGGGAAAATCCCCGGTAAGGACCATCTGGTGGAGCTGGAAGGCGCCGTGGAGATTTCCATCAAGCTCGGCATCGCCGATGCCATCGTGGATATCGTCGAAACGGGCACGACCTTGAAGCAAGCTGGCCTGCGCATCATCGGCGAACCTTTGTTCGAATCGCGTGCCGCACTGTATGCCCATCAAGGGCGCGAAAACTCGGATGGTTTACGCATCCTTAAAAGCCGCATTGAAGGCAAAATCATGGCCCAAGAATACATGATGGTCGAGTACGACGCTCCTGACGCCTTGCTGAAAGCCGCATGCGCCATCACGCCCGGCATCGAATCGCCTACCGTCATGTCATTGGAAAAAACCGGCTGGTTCTCGGTGAAATCCATGATCAAAAAGCGCGAGTCGCAAAAAATCATGGATACCTTGGCCAAACTCGGTTGCAAGGGAATTTTGTTGACCGCTTTGGACAGCGTTCGAATCTAGGAAAGAGCTTCCCGGAAACGGCTCCCAGAAAAGGGCTTACCGGGGAGCGGCTCCCAGGCAAGCGACGAAAAATCCCAGGCTATTTATTTTCCGGCGAAAAAAGCGCGCACGCCTTCGTTAGAACCCTTCATGGCCTTCTTGCCCTTGGTCCAACCGGCGGGGCAGACTTCGCCGTGTTCTTCGTTGTACTGCACGGCGTCCAAAAGGCGCAGGGCCTCTTCCACGCTGCGGCCAATCGGGCGATGGCTCACGTTTTGGGCCATGACCTTGCCTTCCTTATTGATGATGAAGGTGGCGCGGTAGGTGATGCCCACGTCTTCGTCCAACACGTCATAGGCGCGGGAAATGGATTTGGTCAAATCGGCGACGATGGGGTAGGTGACGCCCTGGATGCCGCCGTCATTCTTCGGAGTGCGCAACCAAGCCTGGTGGCTGTTCACCGAGTCGACGGATACGCCGATAACCTGGGCGTTACGCGAGTCGAATTCGCCGAGCGCGTCTTGGAAGGCATGGATTTCGGTGGGGCACACGAAGGTGAAGTCCAGCGGGTAGAAAAACAAAACCACGTATTTCTTATCCTTGAATTGGGACAAGGTAAATCCCTTTTTGGAGTCGTTCGGGCCGGTAGCGGCTTCGGCGGTGAAATCAGGGGCTTGTTTATTGACGAGAACTGCCATCTTTGAACCTTTCGTAGGAGTGGAATGAGAATTAGAATTAATATAAATAAAAGAATTCTACTTACGTAATCAGGCGGGATGAACCAGCGAAATTTGTGTTCCAAATCCGTCACAATCTTGTTTTTAAATCCAGAAAAACCAATCCATCGGGGTTGGAATTTAATTTTGGCTCCCATCCTTCCCGTTTTGACAGAAACGCCAAGGCTTCCCACGCTCTCTGATGCTTCAGGGGTTCCCAAATCAGCACATGTCCCGATTCGTTCAAAAGTTGCGAATAAGGGGACAATTTTTCCATCATGCCGTAGCGTTGCTCCATGGCCTCGGCATACTTGTCCATTTCCAGCGGGCTGTCCGCACGCAAAACATCATCCTCATCGGCATTGATTTCACCCAAGCAATCGACGCAAATGATATGCGTGAATTTTTTTTCCACGAACTGATTCGCGGGTAGTGGATGGGGCAGCACCTTAAGGCCTTTGGTTTCCAAAAGGGTACGGGCACCGGAGCAAATGTCTTGGACCATTACGCGGGACGGACCTAATTTTTCCGCCAGAACTCCGGAAATATATCCGGCTCCGGCCCCGATTTCCAAGACGAAGGCATTTTCCCAATCCATAGATTGGAGATTAGCCAAAACTTCGGCCAGACGATTATGCCGCGGCGCGTTGATTGCATTCCCTAACTCATGTGCGAAGACGAAGTCGTAGAATCGTACCGACGTTTCCAAGGTTCGGTAATTGGAAAAGGCCCGCCAGAGTCTTGAAAACTTTTCCCAATCGGAGGTATTCAATTTTTTCTGAATTGCAGCTTGGCATTCTCTCCAGGTGCGGGGTGTCAATCCCATCAGCGATAAGGAATTACCCCATGGATCCGATTTCATTTGTATCCTAGCCGCCTTGCAATGAATGTTGTTCGGATAAGTTGGAACCCGCTTTGCTCAATTTATAAACCCGGAGGAATTAAGGAAAAAAGTGGGCATTCGCGCATCGGTCTTTAACAGGTTCGGTCACTGCTTGACAATTACTCTCGGAAACGACTGAGCCCGCATGGTATTATTCCCCCGTAGACCCTGATTTGTTCTAAATTTGCAACATCGAGAAGGCAAAATGCTAAAATCCAAAAGCAAATCCCCCAGTGAAAAACCTATAGCCGCGGCCAAGAGTGGCCTACAAGAGACCGAAGATCTCCGGCAATCCAAGGAACTTTTCCAAGCTGCCTTCTTCCGGCATTTGCAATTGTCCTTGGGCAAGGATAAGTATTCCGCGAGCCAATATGATCGGTATTTGGCCGTTGCCTTTGCGGTGCGCGATAAACTTATTGAACGGTGGATTCAGACCCAACATGCCTACTATCGGCAGGACGTAAAGCGCATTTATTACCTGTCGATGGAATTCCTCATGGGGCGCACCCTGGGGAATGCCATCCTCAATCTGGGGATGGATGAAATCGTGGAGCAAGCGCTTTACGATTTGAGCTTGGACATGGAAGAAATCTGCGACATGGAGTTGGAGGCTGGGCTCGGTAACGGCGGTTTGGGCCGCTTGGCCGCGTGCTTCCTGGATTCCATGGCCACCTTGCAATTGCCGGCTTACGGTTACGGCATCCGTTACGATTACGGAATGTTCCATCAAACCATCAAAGGCGGTTTTCAGCAGGAGCATCCGGATAATTGGTTGCGCCAAACCAATCCCTGGGAGATTTCCCGTCCGGAATACACGGCCACCATCAAATTCAAGGGGCGGGTCGTATCGCGCAAGACCGGCAACGGCAACGTGGATTTCGAATGGGTGGATACGGAGGATGTCCTGGCCTGCCCGTACGATACGCCGATTCCCGGATACGGCAACAACACGGTCAATACGCTGCGTTTATGGTCCGCCAAGTCTGCGGATGAATTCGGCCTGCATTATTTCAACAGCGGCGACTACTTGGAAGCCAGCAAGGATATCGCACTCGCGGAAAGCATTTCCAAGGTTTTATATCCCAACGATTCCTCCATGAACGGCAAGGAATTGCGGCTTAAGCAACAGTACTTCCTGTGCGCCGCGACTTTGAACGATATTATCCGCCGGCATAAGAAATCGCATAAGGATTGCAGCCACTTGGCCGACAAAGTCAGCCTGCAATTGAACGACACCCATCCCACCATCGCCATCCCGGAAATGATGCGCATCCTGGTGGACTTGGAAGGCTTCTCGTGGGAGCAGGCCTGGGAAATCACCACGCGCATCTTCGCGTACACGAACCACACCTTGCTTCCTGAAGCTTTGGAAAAGTGGTCCGTGGACTTGCTGGGCCGTTTGCTGCCCCGTCATTTGCAGATCATTTTCGAAATCAATTACCGGTTCCTAAAAACGGTTTCGTGGAAATATCCCGGCGACATCGAACACTTGAAGCGCATGTCGCTTATCGAAGAGGGAGAGCATCGCTCCGTGCGCATGGCTTACCTCGCCATCGTGGGTTCGCATTCGGTGAACGGCGTGGCCCAATTGCACACCGATCTTTTGGAAAGCCTGGTGGTGAAGGATTTTTACGATCTGACGCCCGGGAAGTTCAACAACAAAACCAACGGCATCACGCCCCGGCGCTGGCTGAAGAAGGCCAACCGGCCCTTGTCGGCCTTGATCAGCGAGGCGATTGGGGACGACTGGGTCAAGGACTTCTCGCAAATCCGCAAGCTGGAACCGTTCGCCGCCGACGCATCCTTCGTCAAACGCTGGCAGGACATCAAGCTCGATAACAAGAAGATCCTGGCTCAATACGTCGGACATCACAAGGATTTGGATTTGAATCCCTATACTTTGTTCGACGTGCAAATCAAGCGCATCCACGAATACAAGCGGCAGACCTTGAACGTCCTGCACATCATCCATCTTTACAATGAAATCAAGGCCGGGCGTACCCAGGGCATGGTGCCCCGCACTTTCATTTTCGGCGGCAAGGCGGCCCCGGGATATTTCATCGCGAAGTTGTGCATCAAACTCGTCAATGCCGTGGCGGACGTGGTGAACGCGGATCCGGACACGCGCGACTTGCTGAAGGTGGTTTTCCTGGAAGACTACCGGGTTTCCCTGGCGGAAAAAATCTTCCCGGCCAGCGATTTGTCGGAGCAGATTTCCACCGCCGGCAAGGAGGCCAGCGGCACGGGCAACATGAAGTTCGCCATCAACGGCGCCTTGACCATCGGCACCTTGGACGGCGCCAACATTGAGATTCGCGAGGAAGTCGGGGCCGAAAATTTCTTCCTGTTCGGATTGACCGCCGAGCAGGTGATGGCGCGCCGGGCGGCCGGATATAATCCGCTGGAATATATCGACAAGGACCCGCGCCTGATGGCCGTGATGGAATTGTTCCGGACCAATTATTTCAGCCCCGAAGACCCGAGCCTGTTCAATCCCTTGGTGGACAGCCTCATCTTCAAGGACGAATACATGCTGATGGCGGACTTCGGCGAATACGTGGCCAGCCAGCAGAAGGTTTCGGAGTTGTACCGGAACTACGACGAGTGGACGCGCAAGGCCATTCTCAACGTGGCGCGCATGGGCAAGTTTTCGTCCGACCGGACCATAGAGGAATACAACCGGGACATCTGGCAGGCCAATCCCGTGGCCATCGAACTCGATGCCGCCAGCCTAAGGCAACCCAATTAAGCAAAACGGAAATGAAGAACGGCCGGCTCTCGTGAACGATTTCATCATCATCAGCAACGTCTCCGACGACCCGTTCGCCATCGATATCGGGCATATGTGCGGCCAGCCCGAGGAAATCTCGGACATCATTTCCCTCAAGGTGTACGCCAATTCGGAATTCTGCCCCCGCTTCATCAGCGATGAAACGGATCTCAGCCGCATCGGCGCGCAATTGACGGGGAAAACCGTCGTGATTTGTTCCGCCGGCACCAGCCATACGCGCGGATCGCTCGCGATGCGCAACCTGGTATTGGCGCGCGCGGCGAAGGATAACGGCGCCCGCAAGGTGATCCTGGTGGAACCGGATCTTTATTTCAGCGCCCAGGATCGCGGGCCGCATCGCGGTCCGGACGAACAAGATCGGCCCCTGGCGGACATGAAAAAATTCGACGGGCAGCCCTTCACGGCAAGGCTGTACGCCGAGGTCTTGAAAAGCGCCGGAGTGGACGTGGTCATCACGGTGCACAACCATTCGGCCAAGGTGCAAAAGCTCTTTTCCTACCTGTTCAACGGCGAGTTCTACAACCTGCTTCCCGCGGAGCTGTACTCCGACTATATCCGCTACTCGGACATGGTCGTCACGGGCAAGGACGGCGACAACCTGGTGCTGTGCGCTCCGGATCATGGCGCCGAGCCCTTCATGCAGTCGGTGGCCGATTCGCTGGGGCTCTCCAAGACTTCGCGCATCGTCATGGAAAAAATCCGCGATAGCGAACGCAAGGTCACTATATCCGTCAGCCGGGACTCGGCGTTGAAATTGGAAGACATCAAGGGCAAGGACGTCATCGTTCTGGACGACATGGTGCGCACGGGTTCCACCATCGTCGAATGCTGCCGGCTCTTACAACAAGGCGAGCCCAACCGGGTTTGCTTCGGCGTTACGCATTTCCTTTCCAGCGCCGAGGCGCGCGAGAACCTGAATTCGAAATACATCGACGAAATCCTGACTTTGAATACCATACCCGCCATCCTCAATCGCGACTCGCAGGGCCGTCTGCGGAAAAAGTTGGTGGTGCTCAAAATCGAAAAGTGGATTGCGCGGTTTCTCCTCCAATACATGGGTAAGAACGCGCAGAAGTTCGACAAGGATTTCTATTCCGTGGACATGTCTTCCAAGAATCCACGCTGGCGTCCGCCGAACCGATACTGACATGACCGTGAATCAATTCTTGGGCCGCTCCGGCGACAGGGGTTCCGCAATGAGTTTATCCTTTTATTTCCACCGTCGCACTTGTGTGGACCTATGAAGACGTTTGTTTTCTCGCATCGCGGGGCCTTAGGGGATTTCATCATGACCTGGCCGGCTTTGGTGACCCTGCGCTGGAAATTTTCCGATAGCAAGTTCGTTGGCATAGGCCGCCCCGAGTATTTGAAACTGGCGGCGGAAATGGGCTTGGTCGACGCCTATCACGATTGCGAGTCGCAGGATTTCCTGCCTTTTTTCGCCGGTGAAATGGTGCCGAAGGTGTTGGACGGCATGACCTCCGCTCTGCTGTGGTCCGAGGATGAACCCAAGTTGCGCGCGCTCCTCCATCAAAAATGTTCCGGGCCCTACCATATCCACCCGCCTTTTCCAAAGGCCGGAAACGAGCATGTGATGGATTATCACCTGCAATGCCTCCCGTATTTTTCCCTGCCCGCCGTCCCCGAGGAGGATTTGTATTTCCCTTTGCTCACCCAACGTCAAGGCTATGCCTTGGTTCATCCGGGATCGGGAAGCAAGGATAAAAATTACGATCCGGAATTTTACGCGTTTCTGGCGAATGAGTTAAAGACGCGGCGTTTTCCGGATACGAGGATTGTCATCGGACCGGCTGAAAAAGAATTAAAAGAGCTATTCGCCAAACGGTTTCCCATCGAGGAGCCGGAAAACTGCGTTGAATTAGCGAAGTTGCTGACCGGCGCCGGACTTTTCGTGGGAAATGACAGCGGAGTCAGCCATCTGGCGGCCGTCATCGGAACCAAAACCCTTGCTTTGTATAAAAGCACCAACCCTATCCAATGGGGGGTTCGAGGACGTGATGCCCAGAGTTTGGAGGCCTCGAACGAGGCTCAGGCGATGACCCGGATTCAAAAAGCACTGGCGGGTTGATTTTCCCATTTCGGTTTCCAAACCGCCCTTGGTTTACGTCTAATCGTCGCCAGGGATTTTTTCCGCTGATTTTCGAGGTTAAAGCGATATGAGGCCCCTTCTCGAATGGAAGAGAATGCGTGCATCAGGCGCCGAATAGCGGGAAAATTCTAGGGATGCAAGTGAAGATTTTCTATTTTCAGGATATTCCGTGATTCGGCTGAATGCGTGGCTTCAAGGGCATGCACGGTTCGGACCTCGCGGCCGTCAATATCCGGTGATGCATATACCTTTTCGACGGAACGACGGAAAATCGGCTCCAGGACCTGAGTACAATGGAATACGGGCGATATAGAATCCTCAATCAACTTGGCCAGGGCGGTATGGCTACCGTCTATTTGGCCGAGGATCCGCTCCTGCAAAGATTGGTGGCCGTTAAAGTCATTCAAGCGCATCTCTCTTCGAATTCCAATTTGATGGATCGATTCACCGTTGAGGCGAAAACCATCGCGTCCTTGCGGCATATCAATATTGTCGAGGTCTTCGATTTCGGTGTCCAGGACGATCAGCAATTTCTGGTCATGGAATATATCGATGGCCAAAATCTCCAGGCGGTTTGCGGGGCGCTTGGGGGGAAATTCATGCCCAACACCGTGGCCGCCGCCATCATCTGCCAGGCTGCGGAAGGTTTGACTTCGGCGGAAAAACACGGCGTGGTTCATCGGGATATCAAACCGGAAAATTTGATGTTCAATTCGGAAGGCCAGCTCAAGATTGCGGATTTTGGAATCGCGCATATCGCCGACGAAGGTTCGCGCACCCAAACGGGAGCCGTATTGGGTTCTCCGAACTTCATGTCGCCGGAACAGATTGAAGGGCTAAAGCCGACCAATCAGACGGATTTGTTTTCCCTGGGCGGCGTCTTCTATTTTTGCCTGACCGGGAAAATGCCTTTTACCGGCCCCAGCATTCCCGTGACGATGCGCAATATTTGCGAACGGCAACATCCCTCCATCATTGAAATCAACTCCCAGGCCGAGCCATTCCTGGTTCGCCTCGCGGATACCTTGCTGCAAAAACTACCCGAGAATCGTGGCGATGGCGCGCGCTGGCTCGCCAACCAATTGCGCAGTTACCTCAACCATCATGGCGTGGTGGATATCGTCGACCATGTCAAGAATTTCATCGCCAGCCTGGGCGTGGCCGGCGGCGGCCATACCATCGCGGAAGGCCCCGGATTAAACCGTCCTCCCGCGCGTCCCACCAAGTCGGGCGTGGGTTCCGGCGTGGGCTACCCACAGTCGGCCATTATCCGTACTGGCAGTACGATGTCCAATGGAAATACGATTTCGAAATCCATGGCCGGGAGCAGTCAATTCAATACCCAGGCTACCACCGGCGCCATGGGTCCATCTTCCCGAAGTCCAGTCGTTTGGATCGGTGCGTTCCTATCGGTGTGCGTGTTAGTTCTGGCGGGCGTAATTTACTGGACCAAAATGGATACTGAGGTCCAACCCAAGGTCGTGGTTAAAAATGATCGACCGACGTTGAAAACGCCAACCACTCCGTCCAATTTGGTTCCACCGAATCCCAACCCGACCCTGCCGGTGACTAATCCCATTCCAGTAGGCGCGCAGGTAAATAACCCTGCTGGGAATGGTACTGCCACCAGCGGTGGCAATGGCTACCCGGGGGCATCCAGTCAGGGGTTGGCAAATCAGTCCGACATCGGGTCCACCTCCGCGCATGTTACCGGCTATGACCGACCGGAAAAGAACCCCACCCACCATACTGGCGCCAATGGGGGAAGCAATACCGGAGCAACGGGCGGAACAAGCCATTTTCACACCCCGAAATTACCGGAACCCCGGCCACAGCCAGCTCCTGTGGTCAACGAGACACAGCCTGCAGCGGAGCAAACCGGTTTTGTGCTCATTAAATCCGCCCCGCCATTCGCCGCCTTGACGATAAACGGGAAGCCCCAGGGTGAAACGCCGATGAGCGCCTTTTTGGAGGTTCCGCTAGGCAAGTGCCACGTTGAAATCGTCCATCGGCTCAGCCCTCCCTTTGATACAACCATCATGATCACGCCAGGTTTCCGGCGCGAATTCAAATTCAAGCTCGATCGTTAATCCTTAAAGGGTATCTTGGTCATCCTTCCTTACGGCCACCGTTCGGCCTGCAGTTGAATTCGAAGTTGCTTTCCCGTTTTGATTCTGGTTTTACCCGTTTGGCGGAATCCGAATTGTTTTTCGGGTATTTTCCAGGATACGGAGTTAATTTTTGGCCTGGGCCGTCCCAATTTCATCCACGGGTGAATTAATTTTGAATCCGTCCAGGGGTTTTGTGGGCGATATTCTCTCTAAATCCCAGAGTCCTAATACCGCAGGAGCATCAGGAACCATGACGCTGAAAAGATTCCTTCCACTCGCCTTGGCGCTGGCAACGGCAGTACCGTCGTTCTCCCAAGTTCAACTCTTTGAAGCCGAAGTTTCAGGCGTTGTGCCTTATGTCGGATATAAGTGGAATCAAAGTATTTCCGAATATCTCGTGGGCGGGGAGTACACCATTGATGGGCGCACCACTTTGGGTTTCAACTATGCAAGGCCGATTAAAGACACCCTGACTTTCGATCCGGAGTTAAAGACATATTCAATCAATCCCTACGGCATTTTTGAATTCATTGAACCGGATAACTTGAAAACATTCAGTTTCGCGATTCGGGCCGATTTAATTCATGAGGATTCGTGGAAGAATAATGCTTCTAAGGATGACTCCCTGAAGCTGAATAATTTTTCCCGTACGGCAATTGGCGGCGGACCCGTCTTCGCGCTTCGGATTTTCAGCAGCGATAAGCTGGTGATGATTCCCACAGCGGCGTATGAATTCTTCTACACCACCTACCGACGCACGAAACTTGTTCAGGGCGGCGTGCAGGGCGTTTTTGATGATGGCACTTATATATGGCATGATTTTGTGGGTAGTTGCCCGTTCCACTTCATACTGAATGAGTTTGACGGTTTAACTTTCGAACCCAAAATAACTTTGAAATTGGGTGAAGGTCGGACCACGAATGATTTATTGAATGTGTCCGCCTCATTCGGTTACGTCCGCTCGTTCTAATTTTCCAAGTTAGTCCATTCTTACGATCTCAATCCGCCGATTTTGATTACGCCCGGATGCGGTGTGATTGGTGGCAATGGGATCACGTCCCCCCATTCCACGCGCCAGCACCCTATCCTGCGGAACATTGTGGGCCAACAGGTACTTGCGTATCGCAACGGCTCGGGCTTCGGAAAGCCGCATGACATCCAGCTCTTTGCCCTGATCGTCCCAGTACCCGCGAATCTCCACAATAGCGCCCTTGGTCGCAAGAAATTGCGAAGCCAAGGTGTCTAAAACCGGGAATGATTCCGGAAGGAAATCCGCGGTGTTCCCACGAAATTTAACCCGTAACTGCGACCGTCTTTCCAGCGGAGCCGCGTTGGGGACCGCGCCGGGCAAGGTGTCGGGGCAACCATCGTCATCCTGATAACCATTAAAGGTTTCCGGCTCGTTCGGACACTTGTCCTTTTGATCCAGAATACCGTCCCTGTCATTGTCGGGGTCGGGACAACCGTCGGCATCCTGGAATCCGTCCTTGTCTTCCGCTTCGTTGGGGCACTTATCCAGCGCGTCGGGAATGCCGTCCTTGTCATTGTCGAGATCCGGGCAACCGTCGGCATCTTCGAAGCCGTCAATGTCTTCCGGCTCATTGGGGCATTTATCCAGCGAATCGAGAATGCCGTCTTTGTCATTGTCGGGGTCAGGACAACCGTCGGCATCCTCGAATCCATCTTTGTCTTCGGGTTGATTCGGGCATTTGTCGAAGGCGTCGACAATCCCGTCTTGATCATTGTCGAGATCCGGGCAGCCGTCGCTGTCCTGGAATCCATCCTTGTCCTCTGGATCATTCGGACACAAATCATCTTTATCGGGAATGCCGTCGCCATCTTGATCACCGGAGACGAGGATGCCGGACCATCCGATCGTCAATGCCAACGCCCAGGAGGGTTGCGCGCGCGCGTCATAGGCATAATTCGCGTCGGCATCGGATTTCAAATAATGATGATAGGCCGGGTTCAACAAGCTCTTTTGCAACGCGGCGGAAAAAAAGATTCCATCATCCCCCGATGCGGTAAAACCGACGGCCGCGAAGGCAAATTCCTGGTTCAGGCTTGCGAGGGATTTCACTTTAGAGATGCGCGTATCGGTTTGCGCGTTGCCGAAAAATTCCAAATTCGGGAGCGGGATCCACTCCAGACCGCCACCGGCCAACAATCGTGATTCGGTTTGCGCCGCGCCACTATTGGCGATACCCACGTTCAGGCTGGCGCGGAAAGGCACTTTGGATTCCAGGTGGGATAAATCCACCGTAGTCAGGAATTGCGTGGCGAATCCAATTCCGTTGCTGGTAAAGTAATGCGGATTGGATATGGTGGTATCCCAGGTGATGTAGCCCGGATCCTTCGGCAAGAAGCCTTTATCGACCTTGGAAGGAAAGGAAAAATTTCCCAACACGGCGACATCCCATACATGTTGACCGGCCAGGTTATAAGCGGCCTTAAGCGCCAGCACCGGATCGCCCATTCCCATTCCGGATAATTTCTTCGCCTCCGTATCACTGATGAAGTCACCCATATACGGAACCGTCAGGCCGACATCGACGTACTTCCCCAGACCAAGAGCAAGATTCAAACGCAGGACGCCACTTTGCAGATCTTGGATCGAGAGCGTGTCCGGATTCCCGCCGATTCCGTTTTGGTGGCGGAAAAAATCCTGGTTGTAGAGGGTGCCTGCATCTTGATGGCCGTAAGCGCCCAAGGAAACGGACAGATTGGTGTGACCCATGGCCTGGGCCGAGGGGCTGAATAAGGTTCCCGGCAAGCCTTCCAGGGTGGCCGCAAACGCGGGAATTATGGCAGTGGCGGCAAGCCCTCCAGCCAGAAAACGGAAAATCCGACTATTTGCAAAACGGACTGATTTTACTAGGACGGGACGAAAAGCGAAAAACGCGATAAGACGGCCGATTGGCATGCGAGTATTAATTCCTCTTGAGACCGTGAGAAGATTGATTTGGCCCCCAGGTTAATTATAAACTTCATGCAGCAAGTCGGCACGGAGCATTATGAGCAAAAGTTTGGAACAAAAGAAAATAGAGCAGATCGAAAACCTACCGACCTTGCCGGAGGTGGCCAATCAGTTGCTGAAAATCATCAACGATCCCACCACTACGGCGGTGGATGTTGCGAACCTGATTTCCCGCGATCTCAGTTTGACTTCCAAGGTTTTACGCTTGGCGAACTCGGCTTTCTACGGAATTCCCCGCACGGTGACTACGGTGCAAAACGCGGTGGTGATACTTGGTCTCAAGGTCATCAACACCATGGTATTCAGCATCACGGTGGTTAAGATGTTCCCCGGGGACGGGAACCACCCCTTGTTCAGCCGTAAAAAGTTTTGGACCCATTCCCTGGCATGCGCGGTGTTGTCGCGGCAGTTGGCCTTGCGGATGCGGAAGTTCACGTTGTTCGATCCCGAAGAGTGCTTTTGCGCCGGTTTAATCCATGATATCGGACGCATTGTGCTGGATCAGTTTTTCCATGAGAACTTTCTCAAGGCCATTAAAAAATCCATGGACGGGAAAATCACCTTGTTGCAGGCGGAGCAAGATATTTTTGGTTTTTCCCACATGGACGTGGGCGATTGGCTGACGTCCCGGTGGGAGTTGCCGCAAGACATCCGCATTCCCATCGTGTTCCACCATACTCCCGGCAAAACCGAATACGCCCGTGAGATCACCACCCTGGTGCATTTGGCCGATAACCTTTGTTACGATACCGGATACATTTTGCCCGGCATCGATACCAAACCCACTTTGGATACCATCTTGGTTGCCCAATTGGGTTTCACATCCGAGGATTTGGACGCCGTAAAAGCGACGGCTGCCGAGGAAATCGAAAAATTCCATGCTGCTTTTGAAATCTGACCCCTGAAGGCCTTGCCGCGGTATGCGATCGGTAACGCCGAGGAATCCCACGCATCGTTCCGATCAGGCGTCCCGCTTACTCTGCGGCCAGACATCCCGCCCCCCACTTTGTAGCTTTAGCCACAGGCTCGATGGAACCGGGCTGAGAGGTAATCGGCGGAGTTGATTCTTTTTTTCGATATGCAATCCGGCGTCTCCGGGGATATGATTCTCGGAGCCTTATTCGATTTAGGGTTGGACTTCCCGGCTTGGCTGGGACAAATGCGGACCCTTCCCATCCCTGCCATTCCCATCGAAGTGAAATCCATTGTCAAGCATGGGTTGGCGGCCAGGCAATTTATCGTTGCCGCGCCGCATGAGCATGCCCATCGGGGGCTTCAGGAAATTACCGGAATCATCAACGGGTCGCGTCTCTCCAAAACCGTTCGGGATAATGCCATTCGGGTCTTCAAGCGTTTGGCCGAAGTGGAAGCGAAAATCCATGGCGTCGAGATCGAAAAAATCTATTTCCATGAAGTCGGCGCCGTGGATGCCATCATCGACATTGTCGGAGCGTGCTTGGGATTCGAAATGTTGGGCATCACGGAATTCATCACTTCACCCTTTCCCTTCGGCAAAGGTAGCGTTCGGTCTGCCCACGGGTTATTGTCCGAGCCCGTGCCGGCCACCTTGGCCTTGACGCAGGGCTTTCCTTCGTGGCGCACGGATTTGCCGGGCGAATTATGCACGCCAACGGGCGCGGCGCTGGTGACGACATTCGCCAAACCGTGTCCTCCTGATTGGACCGCCGTCGTGGACCGCCTCGGTTACGGTGCGGGTTCGCGCGATATTCCTAATCTTGCCAACGTGTTGCGGATCTGTCTCATGCAACCCACGCCGCAGAGTCATTCACAACTCGCCGCAACGGCCTTTCAAATCGAATGCAATCTCGATAACATGGTCCCGGAAATACTGGCGCATGTGGTGGAGCGATTGCTTGCCGCCGGCGCCAAAGACGCTTGGCAGGAACCCATCGTGATGAAAAAGAATGGCGCGGCGGTGAAACTTTGCGCCCTGGCCGAGCTTGCGGATCTACAGCGGGTATTAGACGTTTTCATCGGTGAAACTTCGACAGGTGGATTGCGCTATTTTCCCGTGCAAAGGTTGGTCGCGGAAAAGGGCGTCGCTTCGGTCGATACGCCTTTCGGCTCCGTGGAATTGAAAAAGGTGCTTTTCCCTGGGACGCAGGCACGCTATACGCCGGAATTCGAAAGCTGTCGGGCGTTGGCGATTCAGTCGGCCCGACCTCTCCAAGAAATTTACCGCGCCGCAATCGCCGCGGCCACTCGCCTCAACGACCTTCCGGAAACCGCCGTCGGTTCTGCGGAATCGCAAATCGATCCCCATGGGTCGGAACGGAAACACCATGCGCATTGAAGCTCCGGGAATCCATATCCAGCAACGGAAAGGCAACGGCGGAACCCTGAAGGGAAAGCTCATCGCCTACGTCCGTATCGAAGCCCCTGAACAGGGTGATGTGGGCGGTATGGAACAGCGCGGCGGGGAGGAGGCCAGTCCTTTATTGGGCATGGTTCGCAACGGCATCCTCGCGGTGCAAGCGAACTTCGTCACCCAAAGGAATATCCGGGATTTTTTTCGCGATGAATTCGGAATCTCGCTTGAGAAGGGAATCCAGGAGGTAATCGATCAAGCCAAGGATTCCGGAGGCTTGGAAGGGGCTCTGGATCCGGAGGCCGTAAAGGAACGGCTGCAATCCATGAAGAACGCGGATCTTATTCCCATTCCTGCCAAAGTCGCGTTTTACAATTCCGAAGAAGAAATGCTTAATCAGGACATGGACGTTTATTTTCTTGGCCGGTTCACGGTATTAAGCCATGCCCACCTGTGCGTGAACTCCTTTCCGATCATTTACCAGGCCTATTTCCGGGAGCAGGAACATAAGGCCATGGAGCAGGAAATCGCCGCCTTGTTGAGTACGATCGAAAATCCTTCCGGCCAGGGAGAGGACCAAGGCAAGGACGGCGACGAGCCGACGCTTCAGAATTTCACCGGCGACGTGAAAGCGTACATGCTGCGGGAATTGATTCCGAAAATGATTTATAACCTTCCCGATCCCGACGCCTACGCCAAGGCGCTGAGCCAATTTCGCGCCTTCATGGGCGACTTCGGGCATCCCCAGGATGTGCAGGACATCATCACCTCGATCGAGTCCACGCCCGCGCACGACGCCAAGGCGCTTAAGAAATTGGAATTATTGGTCGCCAAGGTGGAGGCGCTGCAGAGGGAGGACTACGAAACCCTGGAAAAAATCCGGGAACAACTCAAGCATCTTTGAGCCCTTCGACGCGGCAAATTCCGTCGCGCATCGCAATGAATTCCATTTTATACAGCCACTCCCCGGAATTGACGTAAATGCCCTCCGGCACCGATTTCACGAAAGCGGCGTGCGTATGCCCGTGCATTAGAATATCCACGCCGGATTTCGCCAGCAACGAACGGGACGCGGCCTCGTACTCGTCGAGCTTACGCGGTTGGTTGCCATGGCGGTCGCGCGAAAATCCGCTCAAGGCATGCGCCAGGGCCATGCCGACATCGGGATGGATCCAATGAAAACACCGGTTGGCCAGCGGATGAACCAGGACGGATTTCATCCAGCGGTACTTCCAATCCGAATGCGCCAATCCGTCGCCGTGGAGCAGCAACAGTTTACGTCCCTGCAAGGCGATTTCCAGCGGTGCATGATGCGTGCGGATGCCGAGGCGTTCGGAAAAAAAGTTGCCCAAATTAAAGTCGTGATTGCCGCTGAGGTAATGGACCTCCACGCCGTGATCGACCAATTCCTGCAAGGCCGTCAGGGTCCGGATGAATTCCTTGGGGATATAATTCCGATACTCCATCCAGAACTCGAACAAATCCCCGACAATGAAAAGGTGGCTGGCCAAACGGGCCCGGGTCCGCAAAAACCGAATAAGTTCCGCTTCCCGCTCGGGACGGGCGCCGGGATAACGCGCGCCTAAATGCAAGTCGGAAATGAAATACGCGGGCTTTGAATCGATCATCGGGACTTAAAATAACACCTGCGGGGCCGGAATCCATGCGCGGGAAGACCAGGTGGACTTTATATTTTTAATTCGGGCGGTTCGCTTCATTTCCGCGCCTAAAACGTCCGCCCGGCATTAGTCCGCCCGGCATTTTGCCGGCCTTGACCAGGAGCCCCATGAAATTGGAAATCACCCCGCATACCGTTCATCTTTTTTTCTGCACCAACGTGCGCGAGAACGGGGAAAAGTCCTGCGGAGACACCGAGGACACCCAGATCCTGGCGGAGCAATTGAAAGTCCGCTTCAAACAAGCCAAACTACCCGTGCGCGTCACGCGTACCGCATGCCTGGGCCCCTGCGCGCAAGGACCCAATATCATGGGCTACCCGCAAAAAATCTGGTTTCAGGATGTCCGCGTTTCCGATCTTGATGCCATCGAGGCGCGGGTTCGGGAATTGTTGGCCGAAAAATAGGCGCCTGGGTTTGAGACGTTTTTTCGCATTGCTTGTGGCGGTATTTGCCCTGCGGCCCGCATTGGCTGAAAGGGTTGATCCCTGGGTAAGCCCTTTGACGGGCGATGTCGGCGTCCATGATCCGATGATGATCAGCATGGGCAAGAGTTATTTCATCTACTCTACCGGCAAAGGCATTGCCGTTAAATCATCCCAAGATCGATGGAATTGGAAAAATCTCGGCTCGGCAATCAAATCGCCTCCAACCTGGCAAGCCTCCGCCGTGCCCGCCGATACCGGAATGAATTATTGGGCCCCGGACGTCAGTTTCCGGGATGGAAAATATTTCCTGTACTATGCCGTCTCCACGACCGGCAAAAAGGTTTCCGCGATTGGTTTGGCGACCAACACGACCTTGGATCCAACCGCTTCCGGTTATGCTTGGAAGGACGAGGGATTGGTCGTGCAAAGCGGAGACTCCACGGATTACAATGCCATTGATCCCAATTTCATATCGGACGAAGCAGGCGTTCCCTGGTTGGCTTTCGGCTCCTGGTGGCAGGGCTTGCGGTTGGTGAAGCTCGATCCGCTAACCGGCAAACCGGCCGTCGGTGCGCCATTGATCACCCTCGCGAACCGGGCCGGCAAGGGAATTGAAGCGACGTTCATCATCCGCCTGCGCGGCTATTATTTTCTTTTTTCCTCCTGGGACAATTGCTGTAAAGGCGTGAACAGCAATTACAATATCCGGGTAGGCCGATCCGTAAATGTTCAGGGCCCTTACCTGGACCGGGACGGAAATAGCCTGGTGAACGGTGGCGGCACCTTGGTGGACTCGGGCGATTCCAGATGGAAGGGCCCGGGCCACTGCGCGGTTTTCGTGGACGGGGACACCACCTTGCTGATTAATCACGCCTATGATGCCCAAAATAGCG
>JADGQO010000189.1 GCA_017881725.1 Fibrobacteria bacterium | reverse complement strand
TCCACGGCCAATGATTTCTCTGCGCTGACGAAAGACTTGATGCTGACGGATACCTCCGCGTCATTCAGCGGCTTGGCCAATGGCACCCAGTATTACTGGCGGGTGAGTGACACCAATTCGGGTGGAATCGGATTTTGGTCCGCGACGCGAAGTTTTACCACCATCATAGCGCTACCGTCACAAACAATAGTGGTTTCGCCTGTTTCCGGGGACACGGTGAAGTTGGATTCGGTGATGCTAACGTGGCATACCGGTACCCCGAACGTTACTGGATATCATTTGGAAATCAGCATCGATTCCACTTTCACCAAGGGCCCCAATCCTTTCTCGTCCACTGATACATCAAAATGGGTGGGGCCGCTCGGAAACGGCGACACCTATTACTGGCATGTTCGGGCGCAAAATGCCGTAGGGTCGGGGCCATATAGTCAAACCGCGAAATTTGTTGTGAATACTTCACCCGTAGCAATATTACCCAAGGAATTCTTTTTGCAAAATCTGGGGCTGGCGGACGACGGGATGTTGCGATTCGGGTTGGCGCAGCGGGCGCATGTATCGGCCAAGCTGTTCAACCTACAAGGCAAATTGTCCGAAACTCTAATCAACAAGGTGCTTGACGCTGGGAGCTACACTCTGCGGACGGATGGTATGTCCAAAGGTTCTTATGTCCTTTCATTCAAAGCAGATAAATTTCAAAAGACGATGCTATTTATAAAGCAGTGAGAATAATTCCTGGGAAGGTTCGCGCCTTCCCGGCGTAATGATCGGGATGCAAGATTATTGACCTAACTTTTGGCGAGGAGAGCGAGCCCCATTTCATGGTCAACTGTCGGGTAGGGAGCGTCCACGCCTTGGTTTCGGCCATCGGTCAACCCGTGTGCGTCATCGAAACCCTGGGCATCCAGATTGTGCAACTTTCCAAAGTAGACGCCGACTTCGCAGCCGTTTACCGCGTTGAATGAGCACCAGCGCAGCGCATGGAAAATGAAGTTTAAGAAATGTTAAAACGGGGTAATGAATGGAACGAATTCCACTACTATTTATTTTCTTGATTTATTTATTAGGCATCCAACAATGTAAAAGTGTGGACATAGGCCAATCCAGTCCGACCCCAACCGATACAACCCATTATTCCTGCGCTGGAAAAACCATGTGCACCGAAATGGTTTCCTGCAATGAAGCGAAATTCTATCTCAAAAATTGCCCCAACGTCAATATCGACGGCGATTTGGACGGTATCCCCTGCGAAGAACAGTGGTGCCACAATTAAGGGTAACGCGAAAAATACCGTCCCTCCCCCGGAGCGATGCGGAAAGGGTTAGGGAATTGAGGATTTTCAAAATGAATACATCCAAAAGTCCTGGACCGAACACAAGAATTAAGATTCGTATGAGATGGCCTATATTCAAAAGGCCGCCACTGAGCGCGATATTTTTATACTCCATCATAGGATTATTATTTGCTTTGATGCACTATGGCCACGTTTCCAAGATTCAAAAATATAGAAGGGGAAAAATCGAAGGCTCCGTGCTTCGTGTCAATGAATGGATCCACAAGGGGAATAAATATTATTCCGTGGACATCCTGCAGAGAACCGGAGACACGCTGAGTCTGGATGAATTCCTACCCAGGGAATTCATTTGTTCCGTTGCCAGGGGCGACAGTCTTTTCAAACTTCCGGGTCAAACAAAAATCACAATAGTGAACAAGAACAAAATAATCGAATTGGTTGTGACCAAGTAAAGCGCGAGGCATCCTAAATGCCCTGGGCCCAGTTCGGGCGCGGCTTACGTTTCCAGTAATGTCCCATGCAAACAAGGTGGCGGATTCCATTTCCCGCGCTCAACAAAAAAATCGAAGGAGGATTGACATGATTAACCCCGCAAAAAACACGATTTGCCTTTGGTATGACGGCGATGCTGAGGAGGCTGCGCGATTTTATGCCCAGACCTTTCCCGATTCAGCCGTAAAGGCTGTGTACCATGCCCCGGGAGACTTTCCGTCCGGAAAGCAGGGGGACGTGCTGACCGTCTGGTTCACGGTCATGGGAGTTCAATGCCTGGGGCTCAACGGCGGATCCACATTCAAGCACAATGAAGCATTCTCGTTTCAGGTCGCAACCGCCGACCAAGCCGAAACGGATCGTTACTGGAACGCGATTGTGGACAACGGTGGACAGGAGAGCGCATGTGGATGGTGCAAGGACAAATGGGGGCTGTCTTGGCAAATCACGCCGATCGCACTCACGCAAGCGATTTCGGACTCGGATCCCAGCGCCGCCAAGCGTGCGTTTGATGCGATGATGCATATGTCAAAAATCGACATTTCAAAAATTGAGGCGGCGCGTCGTGGCGCGGCTTAACTCGCCGGTCCATTTGTAGAAAGCCCTAAAAAATTCCCCGTCAGAAATAAAAAAGCCCCCGGAGTTTCCTCCGAGGGAAATCCTTCGCGCTACTTGACCTTGTCCTGGTCCGCGGGATTGAGATCGAAAAAGCATTGCGCTTTGGTTTGCGGAGCGCCCGATCCTGCGCTAAAGGTAACGACCATGAAATAATAACCGCTGGGGACTTGCTTGCCCGATGCGTCCTGTCCGTTCCAGCTCAGGGACGGATAGGCGGTGGGGCTGGGGATGGGCGACGCGGGATCGATATCTCCATCCGCCTCCGTGATATATGCCCCTCGCGAGGTATAGATTTCCATGTGGAAGTGGATGGTCGATTCCCTGGCGGAGCGTTTCGGAGCCATGGGGAATTCCGGCCGGAAAGGATTTTGCGGGCATGTAGCCCGCTGGGCATCGGTAAAAACCTGATCGGGATGGGGCGCGGTGCTGGAACTATTGCAGCCGGAAAGCAACCACGCTGTGGCGGAAATAAGAACGACTGAGGCGGAATAGCGCATGTGATCCTCGCGATGGTTTAGAGACTGTCCGGAAGGCGCGCCTACCAAGATAAAATAAAATCCGACGTCAATGAAACGGCCCCCGGAGTTTCCCCCAGGGGCCGCTTAATGAGCCTCCGTTTCAGCCAAGCGCCGAATCCGCCGCGACGAGCCGCCCCTCTATAAAAGCGAGGAGCGTAGAGTTTGCCTTGCAAACTCTAGAGCGACGAGCCTCAATACCGGTAATGGTCCGCCTTGTACGGCCCTTCCACAGGAATGTTGATATAGTCGGACTGCTTCTTATTCAGCTTGGTCAGCTTCACGCCCAGCTTCTCCAGATGCAAGCGCGCCACTTCTTCGTCCAGGTGCTTCGGCAAGGTGTACACGCCCACCTCATGCTTGTTGGTCCACAGGTCGATTTGCGCCAACGATTGGTTGGTGAACGACGTGGACATGACGAAGCTGGGATGGCCCGTGGCGCAGCCCAGGTTCACCAAACGGCCTTCGGCGAGCAGATAGATGCTGTTGCCGTTGGGGAAGGTGTACTTGTCCACCTGGGGCTTGATGTTGGTGTGCTTGATGCCCGGGAAGGAACGCAGGCCGGCGATATCGACTTCGGAATCGAAATGGCCGATATTGCAGACGATGCTCTGATCCTTCATCTTGCTCATGTGCTCGGCGGTGATGATATCCACGTTGCCGGTCGTGGTCACGTAGATGTTACCCTCGGGCAGCGCGTCTTCCAAGGTCGTGACTTTATAGCCTTCCATCGCCGCTTGCAGCGCGCAAATGGGGTCGATTTCCGTCACGATGGTGCGTGCGCCGAAGCCGCGCATGGATTGGGCGCAGCCCTTGCCCACGTCGCCGTAGCCGCAGATGACCGCCACCTTGCCGGCCACCATCACGTCCGTCGCGCGCTTGATGCCGTCCGCCAGCGATTCGCGGCAGCCGTACAGGTTGTCGAACTTGGACTTGGTCACGGAGTCGTTCACATTGATGGCCGGAACCAGGAGTTCTTTCTTTTCGAACATCTGGTAGAGGCGATGCACGCCCGTGGTCGTCTCTTCGGAAACGCCTTTCCAATCCTTCACGAAGCGCGCCCACATGCCGGGGCTTTCCTTCAGCGAGCGCTTGAGGAGCTTCAGGATGACGGCTTCTTCTTCGCTGCCGGCCTTGCGGTCGAGGAAGGACGGATCCTTCTCGGCCTTTACGCCCCAATGCAGCAACAGGGTCGCGTCGCCGCCGTCATCGACGATCAGCTGCGGGCCAATGGCCAGGCCTTCGGGTCCGGGGAAGGACAAGGCGGCCAAGGTGCATTCCCAGTATTCTTCCAGCGTCTCGCCCTTCCAGGCGTACACGGGCGTGCCGGCCTTGGCGATGGCCGCGGCGGCATGATCCTGGGTGGAGAAAATGTTGCACGACGCCCAGCGCACGTCAGCGCCGAGTTCTTTCAAGGTCTCGATCAAGACGCCGGTTTGGATGGTCATGTGCAGCGAGCCCATGATGCGCGCGCCCTTGAGGGGCTTGGTCTTGCCGTACTTTTCGCGCACGGCGATGAGGCCGGGCATTTCCTTCTCGGCGATGTCCAGTTCCTTGCGGCCGAATTCGGCCAGGCTCATGTCCGCGACCTGGAATTGTCCCCAGGTGGATGAGTTGTACTGGGTGGACTTGGTGGCCTTGTTATTCGTTGAAGCGGCCGGGGCCGCGGTGAGGGTCGACATGTTCTCTTGTCCTTTTATGGGTTGCGAAAATTTTTCTCTCGGCAAAAAAAGGGCCCCGGGCCTTTGGCCGGGGCCGTAACATTCAGGTTACGCCAGCGCCTTATGGGGCTTGACGTGGGCGCTCGCCTTGGCCGCTTCCCGCAGGGCGTCGGCCTTGTCGGTGCGTTCCCACGTGAAGGACTCGCCTTTGCGTCCGAAATGCCCGTGCACGGCGGTGGGGCGATAGCGGGGCTTCAGCAGATCCAAGGTGCGGATGATGCCGCCGGGGGTCAGGTCGAAATGTTCTTGCACCAAGGTCTCCAACGCTTCCGGGGTCAGCTTGCCGGTGCCGAAAGTCTCGACGTACACGGACACGGGCTTGGGATAGCCGATGGCATAGGCCACTTGCACTTCGCAACGGGTCGCCAAACCGGCGGCCACAATATTTTTTGCCACGTAACGCGCGGCATACGCTGCCGAACGGTCCACCTTGGACGGATCCTTACCGGAGAAAGCGCCGCCGCCATGACGGCCCATGCCGCCGTAGGTGTCGACGATGATCTTACGGCCGGTTAAACCGCAATCGCCCATCGGGCCTCCCACCACGAAACGTCCCGTGGGGTTGATGAAGTAGCGGGTCTTCTCGTCCAACAAATGCGCCGGGATAACCTGCTTGACGCATTTCTCGATCACTTCCTTCTGAATGGTGTCATGGCTCACCTTCTCGTCATGCTGGGTCGAGAGCACCACCGTGTCCACGCGCATGGGCTTGCCGTCGATGTATTCCACGGTGACTTGGGACTTGGAATCCGGACGCAGCCAGTTCAAGGTGCCGTTCTGGCGCAACTCGGCCAGCTTCTCCATCAGGCGATGCGAGTAGTGGATGGGAGCCGGCATCAATTCTTCCGTCTCGTCGCAAGCGTAGCCGAACATCATGCCTTGGTCGCCCGCGCCCTGTTCCTTGAAAAGTCCTTCGCCTTCCGACACGCCCTGGGAAATGTCCGGGCTTTGCTTATCCAGCGCGATGGTCACGCCGCAGGTCTTGGCGTCGAAGCCGTAGCTCGCGTCCGTGTAACCCGTGCGCGCGATGGCTTCGCGCACGATTTTCTGGAAGTCCACGTTCGCCTTGGTCGTGATCTCTCCGGCCACGACCACGAGTCCGGTTGTGATCAAGGTCTCGCAAGCCACGCGGCTCTTGGGATCCTGTTCCAACATGGCGTCGAGGATGGAGTCGGAAATCTGATCGGCCATCTTATCGGGATGACCCATGGAAACGGATTCGGACGTGAACAAGTGTCTGGACATGAAACGCTCCTTAGTTGAAATCTCTCAGTTGCTTCGGGTCGACGTGGCGTTGCCGCCCGGCATACCCCCTGGATCAAGGCCATGCCCTGAGCCCGGTGAAAAGGTCATGAAACAATTGTACATAATTCCCGAAAATAAAGCATCGACTTATCGCGATTTATCGATACTTCTTATGGCTAATCCGCAAAAAGTGCGTCAAAAGCACTTAAATTAACCAAATTTAAAGGAAATAAGGCCACCGGGTTAGGCCATCAAATTTTCCCTAATGACGGTTTTTTAGGGAGAAACGATAATTTGAAGGAGTACCGAATTTTGGACAAGTGCTTGGGTCAGCAAACCGTAGGCTCACTTCCGGGTCTGAAATTCGAAAATCTTTACTGCGTTTTTTATTCGTAGCTGCCGCCTAACCGCGTGGTCAAGGCCCATCCGCTTTTGCGAAAGGTCGATCCGAAATTCGGCTTAATTTTTCAACATATTTTTTCAATCCCTCAAGCATGGTCTTCCAATTTTTTTCCGATTCACCACGTGCTTTTTCATCGGAATTATTGTCTTGGGAAAGGATGACTTCGGTTTTGTTTGCGTTCTCGTCAAGCACGATTGTAATGATGTGATAGTTTTCCGTTTTGTCAGGTTTGCCTGACAACGGACTAAAATGACTGTATTGGAGGATGTGTCCGGGATCGATTTTAAGTATGACGCCTTTGTCCTCATACTGCTTGCCATTGAAATCTCCTTTCCAGGTTATGCCGCTTCCCTCACGCCAGTCTGATTCGACATTTGCGCCGAACATGTATTCCTTAATCATACTTGGCGTGACAAGCGCCTCCCAAACCTTTCCTTTTTTGGACAGGATTGAAGTTCTGGAGTTGGCTATTAAGTTCTTATTCATAATGACTCGCTTCGTTGGGGGCTTGGAAATCTTTCCATCGAAATAGGTTTATACGGAAAAAAAAGGAATTTTCATTTGTAATTTCTTTTCTTCCATACCCCCCAAAAAAATCACTTAGGTCGATACACCAGGCGGTATTTCTTCCACGTAACAACCATTACTTCCAATATAGGTGACACGTTTATGAATCCCAGAAAGCGTAGCTTCATAGAATCTGACGCCGGACTTCGCGATATCTTGAATAAAGGTGGGGCAATCGGTTTTCCCTTGCCGAGTATCCCGAATCGTTTTTGTGATTTCTTCTACTTCCATTTTTTGGCATTTAGGTTGAAGGATTTTACTTCAAGGCCAAAAAAATAATCTTCTTTTTGAAGTTGCGCCTGTCCCACTCAACACTCAACTTCAACATTTTATTTTACCCTTGCCGCCCCAGCCCAACGCTCGCGCGATGGCAGCCGTTATTTTCGAGTAGGGGTCCGTTGGGATGTATCCATGCTCCCTCTCGCTCACATATTGAGAGCGTTTTCATTCTGTTTTAAGCTCCTGCCCTTTCAATCCCGCTGCTGCCGATTATGACCACAAAATCGACAGGCTAGAGCGGTATGACGAACTATGGAATCGGGATTTTCAGAAAGCTCCAAACGGAATCCTTCGTGGCCCTCTTGTCCACCGGGCTTCTTTCCGCTCCTTTGGCGCAAACTCTGCGTTCTATGCGGTGCCGAAGGCGGAACCAGCCAATCGGAAGAGGGTGGCTTGCTGCTGTTGCGGCTATTCTTGGAGAGTTCTCCTTCCAGGTCACGAACACGAGCTTCCAATTCCACTACTCTTGCAACTTGTTCCGCCAACCTAGCAACTTGACGCATCAGAAACAAAATGAGCCCCTTCGTTTCGGGATCGCTCCGGGAAATAATCCCCTCAATTCGCTCCTGCGTGTAATAGGAATCATTGAACTCCATACCTATAAAAATACGTTCTATGGAGAGATTAGGCAGCAAGGGCCTGAATAGTCACGGCAATCAACTGAAGATAGGTCGAGTCCCCATGATGGTAACAGAGCGTACCCAACATCTCCAAACATCCATGATTTCCAAGGAGTGGATGGGCAGGAGGTTGAATAGGTGCTGATGCCTTCTTTGCTTTGAGCATAGCCATCAAAAAGTACCTATCCAAAAATCTACCATCGTTGGTCATACCCCAATCTTACGGACTGCCATTCAATCCCGCAATACTTTAAACCGGGGGTACTGTCTCCAGTTGACCGGTTTCTCGGAGGAAGTAGACTCTGCTCGGAATCAACATCGCCAAGATTTCCACGAGTCTCTTCCGCCCGATGTCCGGGTTTCCTGTATTCACCTCAGCGAGAATGGAATCCCACAAAGCCCCAAATTCAATTGAATATTCCCAGGTTTTCAAATTGGATTCGTGGACGGATACCAAGTTCTCGAAGACCAGACTGATGTCGTTGGCGCATGTGAAGCGGCACTTGACTCTCAAATTGCTGATTCGCTTTTCAGACAAGGATATTAGGGCGAATATGATCCATTTTCAGTGTTCACCAGGACGGTCATGGATTCAAGGGCTACAAGGCAAAGTCGGAGAAGGAAATCAAGGAATTGACCGGTAGATCATGGAATCAAGTGACTCTATGCTCTTCGGTTGGAAATTATTTAGGGCCTGCTGAATTGCCTCCCTACCCAATATTGACAGCGGTTTGGATGTGTTTTAGGTAAATTTATGTGCAAAGAAAAGTGATCTTTCACCTCAGAAAGCTTGCACATCCCCATGTATAAAAACCCGCCGAACCGCTTCCAACTCAAGCTGGAATTCTTGGATTTCCCCAATCCATTTGGGGTGAAACTGCGCGGCGACAACCGCTGGGCGCGCCCCGACCGTGCTCCCCCCGCCGAAGCCGGTCTTGTAATCAGCGTGCCGCTTGTGCCCGAGGCGTGCGCGGACGGTGGCGCCGCGCCGCCAAAAGCGTCGGATGCCGGATGCGTAGCCACCCGCAGCGTCGACTACACGGCGGACGTTCAGCCGATCTTTAGTGCGTGTTCTGGCGAGATTTGCCATGGCTTCGCGGTTGACGACCCCGCTGAGCTCCTCAACCGAATGGCCAACGAGTGCTGCGAGAAGCGATCGCTGGTGGTTCCCGGACATCCTGAGCAGAGCTATCTGTTCGAGAAGATCAGCTCCGCCACGCCCTGTGAGGGGCAGCGCATGCCGTACGACGAGCTTCCCCTCGACCCGGCGGACATACAGACCATTTACGATTGGATCTGTTCCGGTGCGAAATTGCCGTGACCGGTTGTTCCGACAAGAGTCGCGCTCGCCTGGGTTCCGAGCTTTTCGGCCAGCAAAGCAGCCTTGCGCAAAGCGGCGAGAGCGCTTGCTGTCACCCGTGCTGAGCTATCGTCGTCACCGGTACAGGCCTCGACCAACAACCTGGCGCTCAGACTGATGCGCAGGGCGAAAGCGGGACCCCCCCTCGGGTTGCCGCACTGCACGGGCTGGCCAATTTGAAAGCGGTTCGCCTCACTGTGTCCGGCCGGCTGCTCGTGCGCGGCGGAATGCCCTCCAACGCCCGCTCCCAGGCCTCGCTGAACCTGTTGTGTCCACTCGCGGCTTGCTGGGGCCCATTGCCCTGCCCCGGACGGAGCGAGAAGAATGAACGGAAAGATTGTCGGCAAGTGGTCCCAGGAGTTTCCCGTCACCAACGGCGAGCGATCCAGCGCCGCGATGGGCAAGACTTCGAGAAGCGGTTCGATCAGGAATTGCCGTTTCAGAGCCTTGGCGAAGCTGCGAATGAATTCGGCAACCACAGGCTCGGGGAGCTTGCGGAAGGCCCGCAGTTCTTCAAGGGCGGCCGACCAGCGGAGCAATAGCCCGACGTTTGCCGGCCTGTCGAGATTCCACGCGGCCAGCCAGTGTCGCGGCCAGTCCGAGCGGTAGGAACTCGCGCGGACCGAAGCCGACAGAGGGTTGGCGTGAAAGCGCTCTGCTGTCCGCGCCGGCAGCAGTAAGGCTCCAGAGAACGTCGGTCCACCGACGAACTTTGACCCGGTCAGCGCTACCAGGAAGTCGTGTTCGAGATACGCGCGAAGGGTTGCGATACCGATGCGAAATTGGCAAGCGTCGACCAGCACGCTGACCAGGTTCGGATTTGTAGCTTGGAGCCGCGAAGCGCACGCCGGGCTTGGAATGATCAATCCAGTTTTCGAGACGTCGACCATGATTAGAAGCACGCGCTGTCCGCGTAGGGCCGCTTCCTGTACCGCGGATTCGAATTCCGCGTCGACCTCGCTGCTTGGCCTGGGCGTTCCGTCGGCGCCTCGGGCGGGCACTGTGACGACTTCGGCCGCGCCGCCCGCTCCGAGGACGGCTGGCACGCCGCTGCCAGTCTCCGCGCCGTCCACCATGACCACGCGGATTGGAGATGCCTCGGCGCCCCGCACGAGATCGGCACAGATACCGTGCAGTTCGGTGCCGGACGGAGCGAACACGATATCAAGACCGAGCAGATCCGAAATCCCGCACAGCTCGAGCAGATCCGTACGAACTCGATCAAAAGCTCGACGATACACGAGCGAGCACGACTCGGTGCCAAGGGAGTGGAGCAGTTCGCGTCGCACTCTGTCGGCTCCCGCGAAACCGAGTTCACTGATCCCCGTTGCCGTGGACGAGCCGAAGGCGAGCAGGGATGGATCCGGAAACGGGGAGCAATCGTAACTGTTTTTCCCGGTCGCCGGGTCGACTGCGATGCGCGCGTCACCTCCGGATGTCAGTAGCTCTGCGGTCGAAGGGTGTGCCGCCCCGGGCTCCGACGCCGGTCCAGAATCCGCGTCTCGCGCGCGGGGAGCTTCGCTGCTGCTCACGACCTCGGTGCTCCGCGCCCGGAAGCATTCTCGAGCATCGCCCGGAAGGCGCTGAAGACTTTTTGCATCACGGGTTGCTTGTATGCAAACAGATCGACGGGATCGAGAGCGTGAACAAGGGCATTGGTGTCGACCTCGAAGATCAAGAGTTGTCCGTCACGGGTCTCACCACAATCGATAACGAGGTAGTCGAGGTTCATGCGCTCGGCGATTTCGCTAAGAGCGGTGCCATGTTTGCGCACAAACCCGCTCTCGAATCCCGCCATAAAGCGTTCCTCGGCGCTGCGTTTGGCGGCGCTCTCGTTCATCTTTGCCGTCTGATAGTGAACCAACCAGTGTTCGTTCACTGCCAGGTGGCACACCAGCGGTCGACCTTGAATCAACACGAGGCGCGCCTTTTCGTAAAACCCGCTCGGGCTACGGTAGTCCACGAAACGCGAGACGTAGAACTCGTTCGAATGAACGTTTTCGAGGTACTCGGTGACCTCTTCGGGCGTATCCAGCTTTGCCAGCCCCTTGCCTGCATGCGAACCGACCGGGCGGATCAGGATCGGAAATCCGCCGTCCGGCAGTAGCGTTGCAATCGGGGTGACGAGGCTCGCAAGGTTTCTCAGAGCGGCCAAATCCAGTCGCCTTACCCGCGGCACGACGGCCCCCGGCACTGTGCACAGTAGCTCGCTCGCCTGATCGCGCGCCACGGCCGCAATGCGCTTGGCGGGATTCAGAACCGGAACCCGGGCCGTGTGGAGCATTGCCTCCGCCAGTTGCCGCGCTTGGCGCGTTTCATCGGCCTCACCGATCGCGACGAACACGACGTCGCAATCCGGCAGCGACGTCGAAGGGGGCAAGCCCGGGACGACATATAGAAAGTCGACTCTCACGTCGGAGTCGAAAACCAAATAGTCGATCGGCGTATTCGCGGCAGGATCACCCGGAGCCATGATGACGAGTAGGCGCGGCCCGTGCTCGGTCGTCACGGTGTCGAGGCGGTATAGCCGCTTTTCGCGGAGCGCTACGGTCTGAACGGCGTTTGCGGTCGCGCTGTCCCCAATCAAGTACAAGACCGTAGAGAGATCCATCAAAGCACCTGAGTCTTCCGGATCAGATGTCGCGCGGGCGTGAAATTCGGCGCCCAGCTCGAGAAGATTGGCGCCGGACAGAGCGGCCTTGCTCAATGCCGCTGCCCCGCGCACGCGGTCGATTTCTTTCCCTGACGCTACGACGCGAGCTGGATCGGTCATCCGAGGTCTCCTGGCTCCTGCAGGTCGGCGGCCTGGGTCAGGCGTTTGCCAAGCGCGAGGGTCTGCTCGATCAAAGCGTCGAGATCGGCTCTTTCGGTTCGGTGATTGACGATGGCCGCGCGGATTGCAAAGTGTCCGTTAACCAGAACGCTCGATGGCGCCACGCGACCTGCCTCCTGCAAGGCGACGACTATTTCCGCGTTGACACGCTTGCTGTCGCTCGCTCGATACCGAAAGCACACCACATTGAGTGATACGGGTGCAGCAAGTTCCAGCTCTGCATGTTCCTCGATTCGCTGTTCGAGGTATTGAGCGAGTGAACAAGTTTGCTCGATGACTCGAGCGAGCTTTTGGGTTCCGTAGGCCTTGAGGGTGAACCATGTCTTGAGCGCCCTGAAGCCACGCGACAGATCAGGACCAAAGTCGCACGGCCACGGGGAGCCGCCGGCGAGCCCGCGCTCTTCTCGGCGGAGGTAGCTTGCCGGTGCGGCGAAGGTGCTTTCGTGCAACTCGGCGTCTCGCACGAGAATGAAGCCGGCGTCGTAGGGAACCTGCCCCCATTTATGGAAATCGAACGCGATCGAGTCGGCGCGCTCAATGCCCCGCATTCGAGCGGCCAATGCCGGGACAAGCATTCCCAAGGCGCCGTATGCCCCGTCAACGTGCAACCAAAGGGACTCGCGGCGCGCGATTTCGGACAGTGCTGCCAGGTCGTCGATAGCACCGACATCCACCGTACCTATCGTTGCCGCGATGAAGAATGGAGTGAGTCCCGCTTTTCGGTCCGCAATGATCGCCTGGTTCAGAGCTCCGAGATCGATCTCGTGCCGGGCGTTCGTGGAAATGACGCGCAGTGCGCCAGTGCCGAGACCCGACAAATCGATGGCTTGCGCGATGCAACCGTGCGCGCTGGCTGACGTGTACGCGGCCAAGCGCTTGGCGCCCACCACACCCATTTGCCGGACGGAGGTCCCCAGAGCGCGCGTTCGGGCGACCAGAACGGCGATCAGGTTGGCCATGGACGAACCTGTCACGAATAGGCCGCTCGCCGTCTCAGGAAACCCGAACAGCTCTCGCACCCAGCGGACCACCTGACGCTCAACTTCGAGCGGCATCTGATCGCGGCCGCCCAGGTTGGCGTTGAGCCCGCCTGCCAGCATCTCGGCGAGCATACCCACCGGTGTTCCTGCGCCGTGAACCCAGCCCATGAACCCCGGGTGCACATTGCCCGTCGAAAACGGCACCACCGATCTCATGAAGATGTCGTGCAGTTCGCTGAGCTCGGTGGGCTTGGTTGGCATCGGTTCTCGAAAAACGGCTCGCGCAGAATCCGGGATCGTCTGCCAGACAGGGCGTTCGCGGATGCGCTCCAGGTAGTCGATCATGTCGTCTAACATTCGATGCCCCTGTACGCGAAACTCCGAGAAATCCTCGGGATCGAGACTGTCCGGATCCGTTTGTCGCATGACGTTCGAGCTCCCTCGTTCAGGTTCCGCGCTGCCAGAGTCGGCTTGGTCAGCCTCGACCCCGAGTGCGTCTTGCAATTGTTGCATGCAATTGCTCCTCACACAAGAGAATACGAATTACGAATTACAAGCCGCTCCCAAGAAAAAAGAAGAAATTCAGAAAAGGGAACCTCTAAGAATCTCGATTCTTTTTTATCCAAAATGGTAACTGCTCAGGGTGATTGACAATCGTAGCCTTGGAAATATACGCTGGGAATGATGGCGAAGCTGGAATTTACTGAAGCGGACTTAACGGAAATCTTGGACGAGTGCACGCCAAGAGCCCGCCTTTTAATCGTTCACCTTCTGGAACGCGTTTCAAAACTTGAACAACGAGTAGTTGATTTAGAGGCCCAGCTTTCCAAGAATAGCCGAAACTCCTCTAAGCCACCCTCCAGTGATGGCTTTGTGAAGCCAGACCGTACGCAAAGCCTTCGAGATAAAAGCGGGAAAAAGTCCGGAGGCCAAACAAGACATCCGGGTCATTTTCTAGGACTTGTCGAGAACCCGAATCAGATTCTCATCCATCAATTGATAAAATGCGGTGGCTGAAATCATTCTCTGCATACTCGGAAAGCGGATGAATGGATAAAGCGGCAAGTCTTCGAGTTGCCGGAAATGTCGCTTGAAGTCAGCGAACACCGCGCCGAGGTCAAGGTGTGCCCGAGTTGCGGTTTGCGAAATGTGGCAGCATTCCCTTCCAACTCAAAATCCCGCTCTATATTCAACGTAGATCAATCCCCGGAGGTTTCTTGTGAACATGCTACTGCTTCCACTGTTTTATTTCCTCGCAATGTTCTTATTTCTCGACGGCTGCCAAGAACCGACCAACGTAGGGGAAACCCAACCCAATGGATTGCTTTATCGCTGCATGGGCGTTGCGGGATACGAACCCGGAACTATGGATAACATCATTGCCTACTTTGCAAAAAATCCGCCAATCTGCAAGGATGGCATCGACTTAGCGCTTGCCAATGGCTTGCCTAAAGTCGCGACTGGGAACGATTCAATGACGGTTAGCAGGTATGTTATGGATAGCAAATGTAATTTTCTGGAAGAAACCAGCGTTAAGTCGCCCGATCAGAATCCAACTTTTCCGATGATGTTTAGCGGGACAACGAAGGAGGGCAATTCCTTTCCAACCGGCGAGTACTATGTCAACTTCCGGATTGAGCATCCTGATAAAAACAGCGACACTACCTATACCAAGGTGGGTCTTATCCAGAATCGGTGCGCTCCATAGCGCCCATACTGGGTCGTGTTGTGTTGAGCGGGTTGGTGGGCGTTTATGGCTGAGCGGATCTGGCGGAGCGGATGGACGCGCGGAGTCACGCGAATTTCTGACACTGTAATTACTCGGAATCTTCCGGGACTTCCAATGCCTTCAAGTCTTCGGGACTTGGTGGCTTGCCTCTCATCGCAAGGTATGCGTTTATCACCTGATATTCCAACTGCTTGGTATTGTAAGCCGAAAGTAAAAACGGGACCTCCACGCGGTTATGCGAGGAATCGCCGGGTACTTTCGCGATATAGGATCTTTTCCAAATGGTCAACTTTCCTTTTTCGATCACGATCCTCCCAAAATCATTTAACCCTCTTCCTGAAGGGATGGCGGGGGATTGTAGTGGGGCGTTGTCGGCCGGGGCGCGTCGCGAAACCGGTTTGGCTTAACTCGTCCGTGAGTCAAGTCGGGGAAATCAAAAACGTCGAATCATTAAGGCCTTCAGGCGAAGGCTTGGGAGGCTGAGCCTCCGGTCGTTGACGATGCTCCGGCTGAGGATGCATTACCGCTGGTAGACGCAGCTCCGATGTTCGCAGGATTGGTCCCGCCTGCGCCGCTATCCATACCCAATTGCTTGAACAAGTTCATCAGGGCAGTAGTGAATTCGGAAGCGACCGCCTTATCGGATGAGGACGCGGCGGCTTGGGTCGTGGACGTTGCCGCAGGTTGGGCTCCTCCGCTGGCGGACATCGCGTCGTCCTTATCCCCGTCTCCATCCCCGCCCGCGCCGTTCGCACCGTTCGCACCGTTCGTCCCTGCCGCTTCGTTGGCCGAACCACTTTGGTTTGCCTTGTCCCCCTGCAATTGCTTCATAAGGTTCATCAACGCGGAAGTGAATTGCGAGGTCGCCGAGTTCAAACCGGATCCCGCAGCCTGGCCTCCGCCTTGTCCGCCCATCTGAGCCATGTGCGCCGCACGGCGCTTGGCCGCAGCCGCGTCCATCTCGGTCGCGTCGACCTTGCCGTCCTTGTTCGTGTCCAAAGCCGCCATCAAATCATCGGCGCTTTTTCCCGTGCGCTTGGCCATGCCGGCCAATTCGCTCTTGTCCAAAGTCCCGTCGCCATTGGCGTCCATGGCTTTGAATTTTTTCCGATGCATGGGAGCGGTCATCCCGCCGGATCCACCTGTGATTGCTGAAATCATTTTTCCTCCTTGGGCATGAATCATTCGAAGCGTGGAGCATGCCTCCTCCACCTTTCATTTATCGGAAATTTTTGAGCTTTAATGAGTTTCCCCGCCATATTTCCAGTGCTTGGAGGTGAATGATTTTCGCTTCACCCGGATTCCCGCGAAAAGCGGGTTCTGGCCGCTGGAAAGGATCGAAGTGAATCCTCAATGCGAACAATCCCTCACAACCCACTTTAACTTTCAGGGCCTTGGTTTCAAGAGTTGCATCCGCAGGCATCGGCATTGTAGGGCGGCACGGCGCCCATGGCCGAACTTCTTCGAACGGACCCGGAAGTGAGCCTGCCCGTAACGGACCCACAGCATGGCGCTAACCCATTCTTTTAGGATGCAATCACGACAGTCCGGTGCCGGCAGCCTATTGGTTTATGGCTAATATATTTTAGCCCGGGTGCAAACATGGTTCAGAAAAATCGGCCGCTGGAATTCGATCCGGCAAGGAGCGGGTGAATATCTATTCAGACATGGATGGCGGGACAAAATGATCGGGAAGTTTCCGCGCTATGGAATATGGGTCGCAGCCGTGGTTCTCATCTGCGGTTGCGCCATGATGACGCAATCCGCTTACGAATACATGACCACCAGTGTGTTCGGCCAACACGTCGAAATCACGGCTGCGGAAAAAGACACGCTCGCGGCCAACTTCGAAAAGGCAGCTTGGTTGGCGCGGAGCGACCGGTTCGCCTGGGTCTCCACCGACTCCATGGTAGCCCGCTTCCACGGCAAGCTCGACATCAACCGCCTCGGCATGTGGGTGGTGGTGGATAGCTCCGTCTACTACGGGAAAGTCGAGAAGGATGGCGGCTTCACGGGAGCCTATCTTTTCGATTTCAGGAAGGACGCGGTTTTTTTTCAGGACATCGGAGGAAAGGCGCTCCCATTGGAAATAGCCCATCTCGCCCTGGCCCAGTGGAAAGCCATCTCCATCTCCGAGAATTACCGGAAGAAACATTACAGCGGAATGAATGTCTATTCCCGCGTCGACGGCGGTAGGATTGAGGTCTACCTGGTTCCGGCCAATTCGGATCAATACGACTACTTCGGGGGCGGCTTGTATTCGCTGTGGGATCTGGAGGCCCGGGGCTATACCGACTGGGTTTATCTCCATCCCACGACTTGGCGAATTAAGCGATCAGATAAGAAAGAAACGGCAGATTGGTATTCGGAATCCGGATCCCTTCCCAACGCGGTGGATCTGTTCCAGGCATTCCAAGTGCACAATAGGTATCAGATTCAATCCATCCACACCGGGAAATACATCTTCACGCATGATTGCAATGCCAAGGATATGAAGTTCGACGTGTTCGGCAAGGAATTCTTCGAGAATAAGATGGCGGAGCTTAACCGGAAGAATAATTAGCGGAAGTGAACCCCCAGGCGAATTCGGACTGATAGCACCTATTCCCACCGCCCGGTTGTTATTTTCATTAGAATGGAACGCAAACTAATTCTGGTAACGGGCTCAACCGGCTATGTCGGCGGACGGCTGGTGCCGAGGCTGATCGAAAAGGGCTATCGGGTTCGCTGCCTGGTTCGCGATCCTTCGCGCTTGGAAGGCCGTAATTGGCTCGACAAGGTGGAAGTGGTGCAAGGCGACATGTTGGCTCCGGAGTCGCTTTGTGGTGCGATGCAGGGCGTGCAAATCGTCTATTATCTGGTCCACAGTTTAAGCCGGGGAAATAACTTTTCAACGCGGGATTTGGATGCTGCGAATAATTGCGCCGAGGTGGCGAAAAAATGCGGGGTGGCGAATATCATTTACCTCGGGGGCCTTGGCAATCCGGGCCTGAAATTGTCCCCGCATTTGATCTCTCGACATAAGACCGGAGAAGCTTTGCGCAGCACGGGCGTGCCCGTTACGGAATTCCGCGCGGCCGTCATAGTCGGGTCCGGCAGTATTTCCTTTGAGATGGTCCGGTATTTGACGGAGCGGTTGCCCGTGATGATTTGTCCGCGCTGGGTGCATACGCGCATCCAACCTATCGCCATCCGCAACGTGCTCGACTATTTGTTGGCGACGCTGGAGTGTCCGGCCAGTCAAGGCCAGATCATTGAAATCGGCGGCACGGATATCATGACTTATGCGAGCATGATCGACGTTTTCGCCAAGGTCAGGGGGCTCAAACGGACCTTGTTGGTATTGCCGATGGTGTCCACGAGATTATTCTCCTATTTGGTTTATTTCGTGACTCCAATCACATCGGAAATCGCCCATCATCTTGGCAAAGGGCTTGGCATCGAGGTGATTGTACGGGATAATCTCGCAACACGGCTTTTTCCGGGTATCAAGATACTGGGGTACGAAACGGCCGTGCGGCTGGCCTTGGGGAAAATCGAAGCGAACGGTGTGGAAACGGCATGGACCGATGCTTTGATTTCCAGCCAGAAGGAAAACCCCGTTACCCTGCTGAGTACCCACGGGCTGCTGATCGAACGTCGCCAGCGCCTGGTCGCGGCGCCCATCGATGCGGTGTTCCGCAGCTTTTCCCGGATCGGTGGGGAAAACGGCTGGCTGTTCATGGATTGGACCTGGCAGTTGCGCGGTTGGATGGACAGGTTGATCGGCGGCGTAGGCATGCGCCGGGGCCGGCGCGATCCCGATTTTCTCAGGGTGGGGGACAGCCTGGATTTCTGGCGCGTGGAGCGGGTCGAGGAAAACAGGTTGATCCGCTTAAGGGCGGAAATGATTGTACCCGGCCGGGCTTGGCTGGAATTCGAAGCGCGGCAGGATCCGAGCGGGAAAACCTTGCTGTTACAATCGGCTTACTTCGAATCCAGAGGGCTGATGGGGCTCCTGTATTGGTACAGCTTATATCCCATCCATGCCGTGATCTTCAGCGGCTTAATCCGATCCATCGCCGAGTACGCGCAAGCGGAAAATCAAGCACCGGATGGAGGGCTCAGGAATAGGGGATCTACCGAGTGCTTGCGTTCTATTTAACCAAATTTATCTGCAACCCTTAGGGCCAATGCCTTTCGGAAACCCCATCCAGTCTATCCTGGAGGGTGCCGGACACCGAAGCACCGAATACCTCGGATGGCAAAAATCCCAGGAAAAAGAAGGTTTTCGGACCCAGCCGAAAAAGGTTGTTGG